>JAYRXB010000086.1:0-2575 GCA_041917735.1 Cyclobacteriaceae bacterium | reverse complement strand
ACCCGGCCAAAACTGAATTCACGGAAGTTGTAGCCAAGTGTCACGTTGGTCAGTTTTACAAACGAAGCGTCCTGCACGTAGTAGTCGGAGAAAGACTGTTTGGTCTTGTAGTTGGTGTCGAAGGCAGACGAATGGATGTTGTTCGTAACCACCTGGGTCAGCCGTTGGAAGAAGCCGTTGGCCGAGGCAACGTTGTTGTATACGTAGTTGCCAAAGCTTCCTTTCAGCGTAAAGGCCAGGTCCCATTTCTTGTAGGTCATGGTCGACGTCAAGCCCATAAGCACGTCGGGGTTGGGCTTTTGGTAAATGATGCGGTCGTTTTCATTGATGATGCCATCACCATTCTGGTCAACATACATTTCCGTGTCTTCCTGGAAGCCGTCCTGATCCACATCCAGGACCAGGGTGCCATCCGGGTTGCGCTTGGTTTCATAAACATAGAACGCGTCTACGGATTCGCCGACCTTACGGCGCTGGATGGTCTGGCCTACGTCGCCGGCAATGCCACCACTCTCGTACCCGGCAAAGTTGGTCAGGTTTTCACCCACAAGGTTGTCGAGTTTCACGATCTTGTTCTTGTTGTAGGAGATGTTGTAGCCCAGCGACCACTTGAATCCAGGCTTATCAAACACGATGCCATTCAATACCAATTCGACGCCTTTGTTGTTTACTTCGCCAATGTTGGTATAAATGCGGTCTGACAGGTTGCTACCGGCCGGAACGGCGATTTGGAAGATCAGATCCGTAACATCCTTGTTATAGTAGTCCAACGAGGCCGTCAACCGGCCATCGTAGAAGGCCATGTCCATACCGATGTTGGTAGACACCGTTTCTTCCCACTTGATGTTGGGGTCAACACCCGTAGGGCGAATAGTTTCTACATATTCATTGCCAAACTGGTAGGAAGCGCCGGTATAGCTGGGATAGTAATACGTGGAGTAGAGGTAGTCGGGAATCTGTTCGTTACCCGTAACACCGTAGCTCACGCGGAATTTCAACTCTGTGAAGACGTTGCTGAGGCTGCTGGCAAATTTCTCTTCCAGGACACGCCATGCTACGGCCACGGCCGGGAACAAGCCCCAGCGGTTGGAGGGCCCGAATTTGGTCGAGCCATCCCGGCGCAGCGATGCAGTAACGATATATTTGTTGTTGAATTCGTAGTTCATCCGGGCAAAGAAGGAGATTAGTCGGTTTTCCACCGGGAAGGTCACCGTATCGATAGAGTAGGTGGCCTGGTTTTCCCCGTTGATCACCTTCACGCTGTCGCCGGCGATCTGTGTGAATTTCCGGTCGAAGTTCTGGTATGCATAGCCCACCGTTGCCTCAATGCCGTGTTTGCCGAACGTGTTTTTGTATGTGGCAAAGTACTCATAGAGTTGGTTGAATTTGGTTTCGTCCTGGGTGAGAAGCGAACCGCCGTTGTTGGCGCCTTCTTTGGCAAGCGGACTGGTGTATCCGTCATAGCTACCGGTCGTATAGTCAAAGCCGAAGTTGGCTTTGATGCTAAGTCCCTTTACCCACGGTAAGTTGTATTGGGCTGTGAAGTTGGAAAGTGTACGGAAAGTCTCGCCGCGGTTGTCGGTCAGGTCCTGCGAAGACACCGGGTTGGACGGTGCGAGTGTCTCGGCCCACTGGAAGTAACCACCGCGGGCGGTGTTCGTGGGGTCAAGGACAGGCCGCGTGGGGTCAAAACCGGCTGCGGTGCCCATCACGTTCGGGCCGTACAGGTCGCGCGTAAAGGTATTTTTTGTATTGAGGGTCAGGAGGAGGTTGTCATCGAGGAGCTTTTGATCAACCTTTAGCGACAGGTTCAATTTCTTGTTTTGGGTGAAGCGCAACACGCCATCGTTTTGCAGGTAGTTCACTGAACCGAAGTACCCTGTTTTATTCTTGCCGCCGGAAAGCGTGACCGTGTGCTGCTGGCTTTGGGCAAGTTGTGTTACCTCATCCATCCAGTCGGTATTGGCCGTGCCAAGGGTGGGGTTGGCCTGCGGGGCTTTCGCGTTGATGGCCTGACGAAACTCGCTCGGTGAGAGGAAGTCGGGTCGGCGTGTGAGGAAAGACATCGAGTAGAAGCCGCTGTAACCGATTTTCATCTTGCCGGCCTTACCCGATTTGGTGGTGATGATGATGACGCCGTTGGCGCCGCGTGCTCCATAGATGGCGGAAGCCGATGCGTCCTTGAGGACCGTCATGTCTTCAATGTCGGAGGGGTTGATCAGGCTGAGCGGGTTACGACCGCCCACTACGCCACCACCGCCGCCGTCGAGCGGTACACCGTCAACGACA
This sequence comes from Cyclobacteriaceae bacterium, assembly GCA_041917735.1. Taxonomy (GTDB): domain Bacteria; phylum Bacteroidota; class Bacteroidia; order Cytophagales; family Cyclobacteriaceae; genus ELB16-189. Next base: position 286 of record JAYRXB010000086.1, on the reverse strand, counting down.
ACGAGCGGAAACTCACCGTTGATGGATACACCGCGGAGACGAATGGCACTTCCACCTCCAGGGTCAGCGCCACTCACAATCTGCAGGCCGGCTACCTTGCCCGCGATCAGCTGGTCGGCGCCGTTGATGAGTCCTTTGTTGAATTCTTCGGAATTGACCTTGGCGATACCGCCGGTCACATCCTTCTTCTCGACAGATCCGTACCCAACGACAACAACTTCGGAAAGCGTTTCGGTGGAGGGTTCCAATGAAACATCGAGGGTTGCCGCGTTATTGACAGGTACTT
>JAYRXB010000085.1:0-3474 GCA_041917735.1 Cyclobacteriaceae bacterium | reverse complement strand
CCGTCTCCGCCGTTCCGGTCATGCCCGCAAGCTTGTGGTACATGCGGAAGTAGTTCTGCAACGTGATGGTGGCATAGGTTTGGGTGGCATCCTCCACCTTCACATTTTCCTTTGCCTCGATAGCCTGGTGCAAGCCGTCCGAATAGCGACGGCCTTCGAGTACCCGACCGGTCTGCTCATCAACAATCTTGACCTTACCGTCGACGATGATGTATTCCGTGTCTTTCTCAAACAACGTATAGGCCTTCAGCAGCTGGTTGACGCTGTGAATGCGCTGCGCCTTGGTGGAGTATTCCTTGATCAGCGCCTCTTTCTTCTCGAACCGTGCCGTGGTATCGAGCGCGCTGTCTTTCTCAATCTTGTTGAGCTCCATGCCGATTTCGGGCAGGATGAAGAACCTGGGGTCCTCCCCGTCGCCGGTGATGAGGTCAATACCCTTCTCCGTCAACTCCACGCTGTTGTCCTTTTCGTCGATGACGAAGAACAGCGGGGCATCGGCCTTGGGCATTTCCTTTTTGTTGTCGGCGAGGTGATAGTTCTCTGTTTTCTGCAGAATCTGCTTGATGCCGGGTTCGCTCAGGTACTTGATGAGCGGTTTGAACTTGGGCATGCCGCGGTGCGCCCGGAAGAGGGCGACGCCACCATCTTTTTCGTTGGATTCTCCAATGAGTTTCTTGGCGTCATTGAGAAACTGGGTTACCAGTTTCTTCTGCGCCTCGACGACCTTGAAAATGCGCGGCTTGAGATCGTAGAATTCATGCTCGTCGCCACGGGGAACCGGACCGGAAATAATCAGCGGCGTCCGGGCTTCGTCGATCAAAACACTGTCCACCTCGTCGACCATCGCGTAGTGGTGTCCGCGCTGAACCATTTCTTCGGGGTCCCTGGCCATGTTATCGCGGAGGTAATCGAAACCAAATTCGTTGTTGGTACCGTACGTGATGTCCGCCTGGTACGCGTTGCGACGCGCATTCGAATTGGGTTCGTGCTTGTCGATGCAATCGACGCGGAGCCCGTGAAACTGGAACAGCGGCGCCATCCACTCGCTGTCGCGGGTTGACAAGTAGTTGTTTACGGTTACGATATGAACACCGCGGCGGGCCAATGCATTGAGGAAGGCAGGGAAAGTAGCCACGAGGGTCTTTCCTTCACCGGTTGCCATTTCTGAAATTTTTCCTTCGTGCAGCACAATACCACCGATGATCTGGACATCGTAGTGTACCATGTCCCAGGTCACCATGTTGCCGGCAGCTTTCCATTGATTAGCCCAGCGTGCCTTGGCACCTTCGATGGTAACGTTCTCAAATTGCGCAGCGAAGCGATGGTCGTATTCGGTAGCCGTAACTTCAAGAAATTGGTTTTCCTTGAAACGCCTGGCTGTCTCCCGAACGATGGCAAAGGCCTTGGGGAGCACCTCCATCAGGACAGCTTCAAGTTCCTTGTTGCGGGTGGTACCGAGGGCATCAATCTGCTGGAACAGGGCTTCCTTTTCGTGCAGGTCCATGCCAGGCTGATCGGCAATCTGCTTGTGGAGCGCGCCAATCTGGGCGTCGATGGGTTGCAGGGCCCCGGCAATGCGTGACTCAACCTGGCGCGTCTGGCCCCTCAATTCGTCATTGGAAAGATTTACGAGGGCTGCCCCTTCCTGCTTGGTTTGCTCCACCAGCGGCATGATCCGCTTGATGTCCTTTTCCGACTTGGTACCAAAAAGCTTGGCGATGAATTTCAACATGAATCTTCGTAGTTGGTTCCTGGCCTCTGATGGAAGAAGGCAATTCTCAGCGAATTACCCGTTAGGCCAAGAGGGGCTCAAAGTTAAGACATTGAGGGCTCAATAATAGGTCCAAAGTGCCTGAATTAGGCAAATTGTCAGGTTCTTCGCCCAAAACGGCAGTCAAAAGACATAGGCAGCGCGTACATCCATCTGCTCGGCTTCTGCCGCGTGGGCCTTAAGTGAAATGCCTACCGAAACCCGGTTGGCAACAAGGTAGGTTATGGCATAGCGCTGGAAGAAGGCGGTACGGAAATCATAGTCCCGATAGGTGTAATGACCAATCAGCTGGCTGAAGCCAAATCGCCCAAAGCAAAACTGGTGACCCGCCAGCAGCGAGAAGAGCCATGGGCTAACCGCTTGCCCGCTTCGTTCGCCTTTTTCCTGGATGGAGGCATCGTGCGAGAACTCCAAGCCGGCCACCCAGGCGTTGGTTGTGGTAAATCGCTTTTGAATACCGGAATAGATTCCTACTTGCCAGAGCGTAACCCCGGGCTCGGTATCGGTGGATTCCACGTTGCGCCGGTTGGCAAATAGTCCAGCGTACGGATGGATTGATCTGTCAACAGGAGCCTTTACGTCTTGCGGTGCGATGGCCACGGGGTTTATGTTATACTCAACGCCCAGGTTGAGTGTCGGAAAATTCATCCCTTTGTTGGGCTGTTGGAGACCACCGTTGGAAATGTGGTTGTAGTGCAGGCCAAGGTTTGCGTTGAGATGACGGGAGAGGGTGTAGTGACCCGAAAACCCAACCATCAGAAACCCGCTGACCGTTGAGCTGAAGAAGAGATTGGTCGGGTTGTCATCAGCATGGTAAACGTCGGTGAGGTAGGTAAGCCCGGCCCCGGCACGAAAGCGAAAATTCAGTTTGCGTCGGTACGTCAGCAAGGGTTCCATGTACGCGATCAGGTTATAGGAGGACCCCAGCACATCATCATTTTGATAATCGAAATACGCAAAGCTTAGCCCAACCTGGCTGTAGCAATTGCACTTGTTCCAGGCCCGCAGTGACCGGTTGATTCGGCTTACATCCACCTGGAAGCCGATCGGACGGGAGCCGGAAACATTGATGATTTCAGTGGAATGTGGGATAATGAACCCGCCGTGTGCCTTGATCCCAACGAAATACGAATGCATAAGGGAATCACCCGGCTGACCGAAAGCGGTGGATGCCGTGAAGGACAGGAGAAGGGAAAGCCGAATAAAGCGTATATGCCAGTTCAGATCAGCCATGTATCAGCAAATTCCGCGAATGGCCTGAAGTTAATTGCCCACAACCGAAATCGCCAAGCGCTGGCTAAAGCTCAATGCGTGTTTCAAACACCAGTTGCGCTGGGCCAATAAAGTGAACCCCGGTAAATCCCCCGGAAGGAGTGCGATTGAATTCCACAAGGAGGAATCCGCCGCGGGCCTTCATCATGACGGGAGAAGCCAACGCAAGGCGGGTGGCTGCCACCAGGGCACATGCGGTAGCTCCGGACCCGCTGGAAAGCGTCTCGTCTTCAACGCCGCGTTCGTAGATCCGAAAAGCAACGATTCCGCCCTCCAGCTTTTCCACAAAATTTGCGTTGGTGCCGCGCGGGTATTCGCTGCTGTAGCGAATCTTGCGTCCTTCTTCAAACACAGGGTATTGATCCAGGCCGTTGACAAATCGAACGTGGTGCTCGGTACCCGTGTGGATGAAGTAATCATCGGGTCCTTTT
>JAYRXB010000084.1:0-8181 GCA_041917735.1 Cyclobacteriaceae bacterium | reverse complement strand
GGAACGTTGTCGGTTGGACAAGACTTTAGCTTGAGCAGTTCGGCCGGAACCGTGGCAACGAACGCGGTTACCCTCAGCAATAGCGCAACGCTGACCGTAGCCCGTGACCTTTCACTGACCAACACCGGCGGACCGAAAATCAGCCTTACATTCAACAACAATGCCGGTTTAACGTTAGGGCGCGATCTGACCTTCACCGCCTCGGCAGGCTTATTGACCGAGATGGTCTTCAACAACAGTGCATCGATGAGTATTAAGCGGAACATTGTCCGTGGAGGTACGCCTTTTGGGTCGCTGACATTCAACAATGCATCTACCCTTACGTTCAATGCAACCGGCAATCAACAGGTCATGCCGGCCTCAGCCGGATCGGGCGGCGATGCCATCACATACCGAAACGTCGTAGTCAACAACATCAGTGGTTTTGCTGTCGACATCACAATGGGCGGCCTGGCCAACATCCTCGGAAACCTGACCCTCACCCAGGGCATTGTTCAGACAACGGGCGCCAACTACCTCGCGCTATCCAACGCCAGCAGTACAAACCTCGGCAGCACCAGTACCTTCATCGACGGCCCTATGTCGATTGATGTGGCAACAAGCACACCCACAGCGCTGAACTTGCCCCTTGGAAAAAGTGGAACCTACAGGCCCATGATACTGAATGTGACCCATTCGGATGCTACCAACGTGACCTACACGGCCGAACACTTCAATGCCTCTGCCGCCGCACTCGCCTATACCCTGCCGGGTACCATCGAACGGGTGTCAGGCCTGCGGTATTGGAGCGTCAATCGCTCGGCTGTCGCCAATCTCACCTCGGCAACAGCCACCCTCTACTACGGAATCGGCAGTACCGACGGGGTAACCGACCCCGCTAACCTGCGCGTCGTCAAGACCGTTGGGGCCGGCACCACGTGGTTCGACGTTGGCGGTACGGGTTCTGCCGCCGGCAGTGGTACGATCACCTCTGCACCGTTTACCTCATTTAGCCTGATCACCCTCGGGAATTCGTTAGCCGGCACCAATTCGCTCCCCATTGAACTGAAGCTTTTTGAAGCAACTCCACGCGGTTCTGAAGTTCAACTCCATTGGGTCACCGAATCGGAAGTCGACAATGATTATTTCGAAATCGAACGGTCTGCAGACGGTCAAGCATTCACCGCATTCGCTAAACTACCCGGGCAGGGCACCAAACATACACCGACTACCTATAGTCATTGGGACGAAAAGCCCCTGGGAGGAAGATCCTATTACCGCCTGAAACAGACAGATTACAGCGGAACATATTCGTACTCCAACATTGTGGCTGTTGACTTCAGTTCCGCTAACCAGCCTTCCATGGTCATCCACCCCAATCCGGTCACCGGTGATCAGTTTGAAGTAGTCACCACCGGGTTGGGCACCGACCAGGCCGTTGCGATACGCATGACCGACTTGCTGGGCAAGACGCTATTCCAAGGCGAGTTCCAAACCGCCGGGTCACTGTCACAAACGTTCACGCTCCCCCGCAAAGGCCTCGCTGCTGGCATTTACCTCGTCAGGCTCTCGCACCGGAACGGCCAGTTGGTTACCCGGGTGGTTATCCGCTAGCGTACAGACCACCTGTTCTCTTCATGGCACGCACCAGCACCTACCTCAACTTCTCCCGTCAGACCGAGGAAGCATTCCTTTTTTATAGATCAGTTTTCGGCGGTGATTTCACCCCGGGTGGCATACGGCGGTTCAAGGACATCCCGGCAACCCCCGGTGCACCCCTGGCCGAAGCCGACAAGAACCTCGTCATGCATGTGGAATTGCCCATCACCGGCGGGCACTTGCTCATGGGCACCGACGCACCCGAGTCGATGGGATTTCATGTACGGTTTGGCAACAACGTTTACATCAACCTGGAGCCCGATACCCGCGAAGAAACGGAGCGACTGTTCCGCGGACTGTCGGCGGGCGGCAAGATCGAAATGGAACTGCAGGAAATGTTCTGGGGTGCCTATTTCGGAAGCTGTACGGACAAGTTTGGTGTACGGTGGATGTTCAACTGCCAGGGCTAACCACGACTAGAAATTTCCCTACGGAGCAAACGCCTCCAGCACCGGCAACGCCTTGCGGTCAAAATCAAACAAAGCCGTGTTTTCGCCGGCGGAACCATCGGTTGCGGTAGGACCTCGGAATGCTACCCACTCTGCGCCCCAATAGCAGAAGCCAGCTCCTTTGGGATTTTGTTCCAGGATCGACCGGATGGCCAGCAAAAAATCGCGCTGACCCTGGGGCGAAGCCGGGTACTCCGGGATCAACTGCGAAGGCAGGCCCACGATGTTGTTGGTGTAGTCGGCATACCCCAGCGTGAACGGATAGGCCGTCTCGACGATCAGCAACGGCTTGTTGTTTTCCGCGATCAGGCCATTGACGGATGCCTGCAGAACCGAGAGGCTGAAGCCGTGCCACATCGGGTAATACGACAACCCGATGAGGTCGTAGTCGATGTTGCCGCCGCGCAGCTGGTCGAAGAACCCATCGGCCCCATCGGTGCCAGCGTAGTGTATAATGATCTTCGTTGCGGGATTTGTTTCCCGAACAGCCCGGCAACCCTCCGCGATCAGGCCCAAGAAGGCGTCGAGGTTTGTTCTCCTGCCCTGCTCCCAAAGCAATCCACCGTTGATTTCATTCCCGACTTGAATGTAGTCGGGGCTAAGGACCGTCATCACGCGCTTGGTATAGCGGTAAACACTATCCTTGAGGTCGGGCAGCGACAGACCCACCCAGGCGGCCGGGATCGCTTGTTGACCCGGGTCAGCCCACGTATCGGAGTAGTGCACCGTGAGAAGGACTTTCATGCCAGCAGCCTTGACCCGCGCCGCCATCGTAGCCACTTCAGTCAATGAGTTGTGCTCGTTGGCTGGCGAGTGCCAAAGTCTCAAGCGAACGGTGTTGCAGCCCCGTTCCTTCAGCAACTCCAGCACGCCGCCGGATTTTCCTTCGCTGGAATAGAATTGGGTCCCACTCGCTTCGATCTCGGCCAGAAAGGAAAGATCGGCGCCACGCATGAAGTTGTCATCGCTGGTAGACGTCGGCGTCGTGGGTGATTCGCTGGCGCACGAAGCGCTAAACAGGATGGCTGCAAGCAGGTGGCGATAGCTGGGCATGGCTGCCTGAATACGGAGTAAACGCATAGACCCAACTGGTCGTATTTCTTTCTCAGTTTGTCTTGAACGTATAGTACAAACCAACATTGAATACGCCGCCGGTCTGCCCCAGGCTACCATAGCCGATCGTATTCACGCCAAAGTCAAAGCTTGATTCGCTGCCGGCATCATTTCCATTGCTCTTGAAACTCACACTTTGGTAGCCCAGGAGGCCATACTGACCGACGACTGTAAAGCGGGGCGACAGTGCATATGCCACGCCGATCCCCAGGCGTGCGCCAAAACCGGAGGTTTTCCGCTCTGCTCCTGTTCCGGCATAGTTGGTGGCCGATCCGGAAATGTAACTCAGGTACAGGCCACCAAAGGCACTGAAGTTATCGGTGATCGTGAAGAACTTTCGCGTGTACAGCGTCGGTGAAAAATTTGACGAGCTGGAAATCTCACCGTTGTCATCCTTTTCCGACGATCCGCTCAGCCCGAGGTACAATCCGAGCTGCAGGTTATCCTTCAGAAACGTTCCCACCTCCGGGCCAAAAGCCCAGCTGGTGAGCGTGTAGTCCGGGTTGTTGGGTTGCTTTGTTGTCTTCGCACCGTAGTTTGCCACTCCCCCCACATACCAACTCCCCTGCTGAGCAAAGGCCACGCCCAGGAAACATACACCCATCAAAAGCAGAATACCTTTTTTCATAGTCAATGCATTTATTGTTATCCGAGCAATTTAGCCAAATCAGTCTATAGTCAGCAACATTCACCCGGGCATTCTTAAAAAAACGGCGGCCTCTGGTTGAAGGTCATCGCCACATTTCGAAATTGCGGGCAGGGTGTACAGCCCCAGATTATGAAAACACTATGGATCATCGGAACCGGTAGTTTTGTGGGTGGGTTACTGCGCTATGCAGTCGCACAAGCGGCACAGGGTCGCTCCCTGGGTTTGTTTCCGTACGGTACTATGACGGTCAACCTGGCAGGGTGTTTTCTGATCGGGATGGTATACGCCCTGAGTGAACGGGGTGCCATGGGCGAATCCTGGCGACTGTTCCTGGCTACGGGGGTCTTGGGTGGCTTTACGACCTTCTCTGCATTTTCGCATGAGACCGTACGTCTTCTGGAGCAGGGTCTGGGCCTGAACGCCATCACATATGTTCTTGTCAGCGTCGCCGTCGGGCTGATGGCCACGTACTTCGGCATGATGGTAATTCGATACCTGTAGCGTCTGTCGTCGCGGAGGAGCTCGCGTGGCAAAATGTTGTTTGGTGCCAGCCACCCCGCCATGCTATTTTTACCTGTACACAACCCTGCTCCATGAAAATTGTCGCCCGCATCCTTCTGGTCTTTTTCATGCTGCTTGTCGCCATTGCAGCACCCGCACAATCGAAGCGCGACAAACTCATCGCCGATGCGAAAGAAGCCAAGGCGGAGTTCATCAAGAAAGACTCGAAGATGGCCGGGCTTTTTGGCAAAGCCTATGGCTACGTCATCCTGCCCAACGTGGGTAAAGGCGGAATCGGCATTGGGGGTGCCACCGGAAACGGCATCGTGTATGAACGCGGGAATGTAATTGGCACAGCCCGGATGAGCCAGGTGAGCGTCGGGCTGCAACTCGGTGGACAGGCCTACCGCGAGATCATCTTCTTTGAATCGAAAAAGGACCTGGATCGCTTCAGGGAAAATCACGTGGAGTTCTCAGCCCAGGTATCGGCTGTGGCCGCTACGGAGGGAGCTTCGGCCAACGCGAAATACGTTGACGGTGTCATGGTACTCACCATGCAGAAAGGCGGGTTGATGTACGAAGCCTCCGTGGGTGGCCAGAAATTCAATTTCGAGAAGTAATATGGTTGGCGGCCAATCCCGGTGCCTGGCCATTCATGATTCCAGTCATTGTCTGCCGATGTCGTCCAACGCACCTTTGAACGTATGAAGCTCGCTTGCCTGGCTGTTCTCCTGGCATCCCTGACCGCGTGGTCCCAAAGTGCTCCCGCCACAAAACAGGTTCAACAGCGTACCCAATCGTGGTTTGCCATTAACAGCACATTCCGTTTCTCCGAACGCTGGGGTGCGGTGGCCGACTTCCACAACCTGAATGACGGGATCGCCGATCCCTATTTCTATTTCCTGCGCTTTGGCGCCGTCTACTGGTTTGATGGAAAACACCCGGTCATCGGCGGCGTGGCACGACTGTGGAAGGCACCCGAAGAAGGCCTCAACACGTGGGCGATTGAGAACAGGATCTATCAACAGTGGTCTACCGCCACACATCCCGGCAAGTGGTCCATCCTGCAGCGGGTACGTGCAGAGCAACGGTGGCGCGATCAGGTGGTCAACGACCAGGTCACGGGAACACAATTCAGTGTCAGGTTCCGGTACCTGGCCAGCTTTGAGTTCAGTGCATTCACCAACCCCCGGTGGCCTGCTTTCGTGGTATCGGACGAACTGCTGGTACAATTCGGAAGCTCCATCGTGTACAACACGTTTGATCAAAACCGGCTCTTCATCGGCATCCGTGTACCCATCAACGAACGCATGAACTTTGACACCGGCTATATGAATGTCTTTCAGCAGCGCTCAACGGGCTACGCCTACGACATGAGCCATGTATTCAGGCTGTTCTTCTACTATCACCTCGATGCGTCGCGCAAAGGCCGCGAGAAACGGTTCCTGGAGAATACCGAGTGATCACCGGATGATCTTCACCTCTTCGGTCTCGTACTGACCGGTAGCCCAGGCGGTGGTTTCCTGGATATAGACGCCTTCCCGGATTTCAATGATTTCCACGACAAGCTTCATGTCGGCATCCAGTTCGAGGTTGTTGTCGTTGCGCACGACCTTAAACGGCACCAGCCGGAAAGAACACTCATCGATCCACTCGGTCAGGTATTCGACGACCACACCCAACTGCTCATTCTCTTCCCGCTGTATTCCCCCTTTTCGCGTGATGACTGAAACGCCCGTCTTCTTGTCATGAATTTCAAACTTACCTTCCTTGACTGCTGAACAGGCTCCCGGCTGGATCTGGGCCACGCTTTCGGTGGCCGGGAAGCTCAACCAAAGAATGCCGGCCATAACCAGCCCGCGCAGACAACGTCGCACTGTTTTCATGCCCATTTAATCAGGATGTACATTAAAGGTAACTGGTCTGGTCCGAATTCCGATACCTGCAACCCCATTGGCCGATTTACGGCCTGCAGCGTACCTTTGAAAATGACTGCGCGCCTCCTCGTGATCGTTGTTTGCCTGGCGGGGCTTTCGTGCGGCGACAGCACGGATGGACCGGCCAACCGAAGCTATCGCATGGGGTTCGCCAATTCGGCTCCCCGCTTCGACGACTTCAACCTGTTTCTTCAGTCACTCAACCTTTGGACAACACGAGCCGACGCTGCCATTGTCAACACCGAAGTGCCCTGGGACAGCCTGCTTTCCGGCGTGCCGGCCGTTGACTATGTGCAGCGCAACTATGTGGGCCTGGTGGATTTCTACCACACCAAGAACCTGAAGGTTTGGGTGTACATCGATCCGCAGAATGGCCTTGACCGTGCTGCGGATGCGACGGCCTTGCAACTTCGTGGCAAAAGCATCGCTGATGAAGACATGCAGGAAGTGTATCGACGGTTTGTCATCGTCATGGACAGCCTGCTAAGCCCCGACCACCTGGGCCTTGCCCTGGAAACCAACCTGGTACGAGCCGCTTCGCCAGCATCGATCTACCTCGGCGTGAAACAAGCTGCCAATGATGTTGCGGCAGAACTGAAGGCGCGAGGCCGCACTGTACCGTTGAGTGTCAGTGTTCAGGTGGATGTTGCCTGGGGCACGTTGGGCGGAGGCGGCTATACCGGCATCAACCAGGACTTTGCAGATTTCCCGTTCATCGAAGAATTGGGGCTTTCTTCCTACCCGTACTTTGGAATAGAAACACCCGACCAAGTTCCTTCCAACTATTATTCACGGCTTGTGGAAGGAAAAAATATTCCCGTGTTTGTTTCCGAAGGCGGCTGGTCTTCCGGATCAGTCAGCACAACCACCACCGCTTTCATCAGTTCCGAAGAGGAACAAGCGGCCTACATCCGGCGCCACCCTGTTCTTCTGGATGAAGTAAATGCCATAGCCTGGTTTCAGCTCCCGTTTACCGATATCGACATCAGCAGCGTCCCGCCGCCGGTGCCGGATAACCTGGGGTACTTCATCTACCTCGGGCTGGTTGACCTCAACCTTGCGCCGAAACAGGCGCTGGCGGAGTGGGATGAAATCTTTCGCCGCGAAAGAAGATCCAATTGATGCACTACCGCTTGCGGGCCGGGTCTGTAATCAGCACCTCCACGCGCCGGTTCTTCTTCCGCCCTTCACTGCTGCGGTTGTCAGCAATGGGCAGCGAACTACCCATCCCTTCAAAGGTAATGTGCTCGAAATCCGCGCCGTGCTGCCGCAAGTACTCCGCCACCGCTTCCGCACGCCGTGTAGACAATGCAACGTTGTGACGTTCGGCCCCGGTATTGTCTGTATGCCCGGTAATGCGGACCTCCAGTTCGGGATGCTTGATCAAGAACCCCGCCAGGGAGTCCAGGCCGGCGAAATGCTCGTTGCGAAGGTGATGACTATTCGTCTCGAACAGCAGTTCGCCGAGCGTGATCAGGCTGTCCTGCTCAAGAACGGGCCGCTCCGGCGCTTCCTGTGTCACAACCGGTGCGGGTGGTTGTGCCACCACGGAATCGCGAATCACGGGTGCCGGAATTGGTGCCGGTACCTTGGTCGGTTTTGGCGTCAGGTCTTTGTATACGCCCTTCTTCGCATTTTGCCGTACGCGCTTCTTGAAATCCTCGAAACTGATGGCACGCATGGCCCGCTTCCGCCCTGCGCCTTTCCGGCACATGTAATCGAAGCATAGTATCTGCTGCAGCGGGTAGTGATTTCCCGGGTTATTCTTGGACAAGTGGGAGACCATGATGGGAACTTTGTCGCCATACTCACGACCTGTGTTGATCGGCTGGAACGCGCCACGCACACAGGACGAACAGACAATGGCCACCAGGGCAACAACCCAGGGGTTCAG
>JAYRXB010000083.1:0-2115 GCA_041917735.1 Cyclobacteriaceae bacterium | reverse complement strand
TGATGGGATACAGCAGACCGGCCGCAACCGGGATACCAATAAGATTATAGATGAATGCCCAAAAGAGGTTCTGCCGGATGCCTGCAACGGTTTTGGCAGAAAGCTTCAGTGCTTTTGGAATGGCCATCAAGTCTGAAGTAATCAAAGTCATCTTGGCAACATCCATGGCGATGTCTGATCCATGGCCCATGGCTATGCTGACGTCCGCTTGTGCCAGCGCCTGGGAGTCGTTGATGCCATCGCCCACCATGGCCACCACCTTGCCCTTGGCCTGAAGCTCCTTGATGTAACTCAATTTATCCGAAGGCATGACGCCGGCCCGCACATGCTGGACGCCGGTGGCGTGCGCGACGGCCGCTGCTGCCCGCTCCTGGTCTCCCGTCAACAAGTGCACTTCAATGCCTTGATCCTGGAGTGCCCGGATGGCGGCCGCCGATGTGGGCTTTATCCGATCGGCGATGGCCATCATGGCCAACAACCTGGTTTCGTCGGCAAAGAAGATTACCGTGTTGGCCTCGTCCTCCCAGGCTGACAGTGCCTGGAGGCTCTGCGTCGGAACGACAATTCCGGCATCAGCCAGAAGCTGGCGATTGCCAACCCGGTAAACGACATCCTTCGAGCGCGCAACCACACCCCTTCCGGTGATGCTGGTGAACTCCTCCAACGGCACAGAACCCGAATCCGTAGCCTTCAGTTTTTCCACCACCGCCTGCGCCAGGGGATGCTCGGACTGCAACTCCATGCTATAGAGCACTCGCTGATAACCCGATTTCTCATGCTCCGCCACCATCCACTGCACGTCGTTCACCACCGGCTTTCCTTCCGTAATGGTGCCTGTTTTATCCAGGACAACCGCGTTCACTTTTCGCCCAAGTTCCAGGCTCTCCGCATCCTTTATGAGGATGTTATTCTCTGCGCCCTTTCCAATACCAACCATAATCGCCGTGGGCGTAGCGAGCCCAAGTGCACACGGGCAGGCGATCACGAGTACCGTGATGGACGTAAGGAGTGCATGGGTAAATGCATTCTCACCGCCCAGTACCATCCAGGCGATGAATGTCATTACCGATATGCCGATCACCACAGGTACGAAGATCCCGGCGATCTTGTCAACCAGCTGCTGTACGGGTGCCTTGCTGCCTTGTGCCTCCTGCACCATACGGATGATGCTGGCGAGCAAGGTATCGGCACCGACGCGTGTAGCTTCAAAGCGGAAGCTGCCTTTTTGGTTAATGGTGCCCGCAAACACCCGGTCGTTCTCCTTTTTCTCAACCGGAATCGGCTCACCGGATATCATACCCTCATCGACAAATGAAACGCCGGTACGGACGGTTCCATCCACCGGTATTTTCTCGCCGGGCCTGACGATGACGATATTCCCCGCCTTCACGTCGGCGATCGGTAATTCCTTCTCCACGTTATCCACGATGATGCGAACGGTCTTCGGCTGAAGCCCCATTAATTTCCGTATGGCTGAGGACGTGCTTGACTTGGCCCGCTCTTCGAGCCACTTCCCCAGCGAAATGAAGGTGATCACCACCGCCGCGGCTTCGTAGTAGACATGCGCATGAAGGCCGCGCTGATGCCAGAATTCAGGGAAGAAGGTATTGAATACACTGAACAGGAATGCAATTCCCGTTGACAGCGCCACCAGCGTGTCCATGTTGGCTTTGCCATACCTGGCCTGCTTCCAGGCATGCACGAAAAAGCGCCGGCCAAACCAGAATACGACGGGTGCGGATAAAGTCATGGAAATGTACGTGCCATAGGGCATGTCCATGTAGAACATCCCCAGGATAACCACAGGCACGGAGAGCGCCGCAGACCACAGTGTCTGCTGACGAATTTCACGAAGATGCTGCTGACGGGCTTCCTCTTGCACGGCCTGGGGATCTTCAACATCCATGACGAGGTCGTAGCCGATGGACTGCACGGCCTGGCGAAGGTCGGCCGGGCGGGCGGTTGCCGGGTCGTATTCAACCAGCGCAGTTTGATTGGCGAAATTCACCGAAGCCGAGGTCACACCGGGGGTGGCCTTCAGCATGGACTCGACGCTTACGGCACAGGCAGCGCACGTCATCTCGAGAACCGGAAAATTGGCGCGCGTGAGCTTTG
>JAYRXB010000082.1:0-3912 GCA_041917735.1 Cyclobacteriaceae bacterium | reverse complement strand
GCGGCGATGCGCTCTGCCTTGGCCGCTTTGCGGTTGTACCAGCTGTCGAAAATCTGGAGGAATATCCACTGCGTCCAGCGGTAGTACGACGGGTCGCACGTCTGCACCTCCCTGGACCAGTCGTAGCAGAAACCGATGCGCCCCAATTGCCGCTTGAAGTTTTCGATGTTTTGCTGCGTCGATACGGCGGGATGGATGCCGTGTTCGATGGCGTACTGTTCGGCCGGAAGCCCAAACGCATCGAAGCCCATGGGATGCAGGACGTTGAATCCCTTGATGCGCTTGAAGCGGGCTACGATGTCGGAGGCAATGTACCCGAGCGGGTGGCCAACGTGGAGGCCGGCACCCGAGGGGTAGGGAAACATATCCAGAACGTAATACTTGGGGCGCGAGGGGTCATTGTGGGTTTTGTACACCTGCTTTTCCCGCCAGGTGGCACGCCACTTCTCTTCTATGCGAACGATTTCTTCTTTGCTGTATTCGGCCATGAGGGACTATATCGATGGAATGGGACGCAAAAATAATCCAATGGACCCACATGACCATCGTAAAACCCAAAGACTGCTCACCAAAAGCGAGGCAGAAAGAAACCCGACCGTTGCCGGTAGTCGGTGAATCCCGGATAGCGGGATAGCGACTTGTCCTTGCGGAGCATGTTGGGAACGAACACGAAGCCGACAAATGCACCCAGTACGGCAAAGGGAATCCAGTGCATGGCCAGGAGCGCAAAGCTGGAATAGATCAACAGTTCGCCCAGGTAGTTGGTATTCCGGTTGCGGGAGAAGAACCCCTCGGTGATGAGCTGGCCGGGGGCGGCTTTCAGGGTGAAGTGTTTCTGAGCATCGCTGCCGAAGTGAAGGAACACGCCCCATACGTTGAGGAGTACGGCCGCAAAAAGAACGGAGTCAGAAGGAACAACATGTTGGGAGACCAGGATGACTGGCGCCGCCCAGTAGAGGCAAAGTGAAAAGAAAACAACAAAGGCATAGGGGATGGAGATGGGTTGGTCCCACTGCCGGTCTGGATACCACCGGTCTTTGAGCAGCCAGAGAAACCCGTAGCTGCCGTGGAGGGCCAGGTAGAGAAGAGCAGGGAGCGAGTAGTTGTCATAGAAGTACATCAGGGCGGATACTACAAAAAAGGTAAGGCCCTTGTGCAGGTTGATGGGATGCTTAAGTTTCATGGTCGGTGAATGGACGAACTTAATGATTAGATTTGAATCTACCTTTTTGCCAACATGAATTGCGTCAATTGCGGAGTTGAAGTTCATACACCGTATTGCCCCTCGTGCGGCCAGCGCGTGGGCGTGAAGCGGATCACCTTCCGTGACACAGCCACCGATGTGTGGAATAGCCTTGCCGGGTTTGACGGAGTATTTCTACGGACACTGAAGGATTTGAGTCGGCACCCGGGCCGTGTGGCCGGCGCCTACCTGGGTGGGGTTCGCGTGCGGTACATCGGGCCCATCGGCTACTTCTTCTTCATGATCACCTTGCTCTTGTTATGGATCGGCGTGCTGGGTCTTGATTTCGCTGACGTTATCCGCGATCAACAGGAGGGTATCATCACCTCGCCGTCCGACCGGAAAGGAATCGTAATGATGACGCAATGGATTGGCGACAATATCAAGTGGTTCTTGTTTTTCGCTGTACCCTTTCAGGCCGTGGTGGCCCGGGCCCTTTTCTTTCGTAGCAGCGGATACAACCTGGTCGAACATACCATACCACTCTTTTACACCAGCGGACACCTGCTTTGGTTGACAATGGTCTCGGTGCTGATCAAGAAATTTACGGGTGAGCTGTACTTTGCATTCGTCACTATCCTGGAGACAGCCTATTATGGTTATGTGTATGCCGACCTCATGCGTTACCAATCACGCGTGAACGCATTCCTGAAAGGTATCGGTGTATACTTCGCCGGGCAGCTTTTGTTTATTGTTGTCATCATGATCGTGATGATCGTGTTCCTGGTGGTGCTTTCTGTGGTGAACCCGGAGGCCCTGGACTTGTTCAGATCTTCGCGTCCGTAGTCGCTGTTGACGGATTTACGGGTGCGGTGTGCTTGAGTTCCCTTTCCAGGAAGTAGTTAAGGAGTGTTCGCAAGGCAGCAATCGCGGCCAGTTTGCCGATATCGTCCCAGTTGGGGGCCACGGCTGTTCGTAACACGTCGGCGGCCAGCAGGAACTCCAGCGCCAGTGCCAATGACTTGCCCAGGGTGAGCCGGGCCTCCATTTTGTCGGTTTGATGCAGGGCCGTCATCCGCACATAATCGTAGCAGGCCCGGATGATGGCATGCGCAATGACGAGGGCGGCGGCCGCATCCACGATCATACCCAGGAAGAGTGTACCCTCTTTGATGATTTCTTCCATACAATAGCCTGTCGCCAAAATCAAGACCTCTGCCTTGATTGGCGATGACGGCCGTCACGGATGATATGACTTACCGGATGAGAAAAATCAAGATTGAGGTTTCGCTGACATGAATTCAGCGAGAAGCCGGTGAAAGTGGTGCGTGCCTGTTTCACGCGTGACCGAATAGCGTCCGAACTTGTAGAAGCGTGACCGGATTCCGCGCTGTACCATCTGCACAATCTCTTCGTCTTCCAATTCTACCTTGTGCAGGTCAGCACCAGCGCCAAGTCTCAACTTGCTTTCGTCATAGACGTATGAAATGAATTTCACGCGGGTTTTTGAAACCCCCGCAGGCTGGATCACATTGATGGATAATCCCCAGGGGTAAAAGTTAAACATCAGGTTGGGGAACACCCAGAAGTAATAGCTCGCCACCCGCTTGCCATAGTCGGGTGAAGACTTTGGCAGGTCGAAGGCAAGTTCTCCCTCCTTTGCAATGCCGAGCTGAAGGTTGGAGTAGCGAAAGAGTTCCACGGTGTAGTTCCCATAGTCGATCACGGCGTTGAGCCCGGCGTGAACAAACGGAATATGGAATCCTTCCAGGTAGTTCTCGCAGTACAGCGCCCAGTGTGCGTCGACCAGGTACTCTTTTGACAAGTCGGGGCGGTACACAAATTGATCGACCGGCAGCCAACCCACACGTCGAATCATATCGCCGAAAAAAGCTTCGGCCGGAAGCGCCCCGGTCAGGGAGGTGAAGAGCCATTTTCCCCACTGGAACATGGGGAGTGAAGCGAGGTGGTCGGTTTCGGAAGGAAATCCTTTGACCTCTTTAAATTCCGGCATCGAAAGGAACTTGCCGTCGAGGCTGAAGCGACGCCCATGGTACTTGCACCGCAGGTCGCGGAGTTTGCAAGGTCGCTCGGCCACCAGGTTGCCGCGGTGTGTGCAGACATTCGAGAGGCAATGCAGTTTGTTGTTGTTGTCGCGGGTGAGGAGGAGTTCTTCGTTGATGAAATGCTCCAGGAAGTTAAAGGGCGTCACCCATCCCGGTTCCTTCACCTGGTCTTCGTCGCCAGCCAGTTGCCAGGTTTTGGCAAAGATGAGCTCCTTCGATTGCTGGTAGTGCTTGGAGCTGAGGTAGAAATCGACATCGAGGGTTTTTGCCTCGGCGATATTGGGGTCAACATGAAATGCCATATCTGCGGGTAATAGCCTAAAAGTAGTAATTCCCGATCGATCCGTGAACGATGTTCAACCCTGAGGACCACCGGGGGAGTCGCGCCCAAATGCGAAACTACTTTTTTAAGATCGCGATCAGGTTTTCTACGTCTGCGGTGTAGGCAGGATGCCCGCTCAACGCCTCCCGCAAACCCTCGGTCAGGTAATTGGGTGCTTGCTTGCCTTCCTTAATTTTGTTATAGAGATCCCTCAAAATTTCCTTTGCGTCTTCCGGAACGGTGGCATCGTTGCCCACCTTGCTGTTGAATTCATTGATAGCAACCAGTTTGGGGTTTTCGGTGGAAATGAAGGCAACGGTGGTTTGCTGGTCCAGGCATTG
>JAYRXB010000081.1:0-3645 GCA_041917735.1 Cyclobacteriaceae bacterium | reverse complement strand
TACACACCATACCAACATGGATGTCTACGACAAGGTCCTGGAGGCAGACCTGAAGCACAATGCGGTAATTACGGCCTCGTTTGCCTGGATGGCGGCCAACCGGAAGTCGCTGCTTCCGCGGAAGAACCAGGCGCCCCAGGGAGTTACGCTGCAGCCGAATCGCTAGGAAGGATGAATGTGGGACTACGGTTCAAGCGCTTACGAATTACGTCGCTGCTGCAGCACTTCAGGCTACAGGGTGACATAAATCATGATTTTGATTCGAATGACTGCCCTATTTTTAGACATCGTCACGCATGAGTGGCACGAACCTTGATTCTTTAACTACCAAAAAAACGCGCTATGAAACCTAATGCACTAACCCTGATCCTGCTTTCAGGCATGTTGCTGACCGCCTTCAGCTTCACCACCATCCAGCAGCCGTGGGAAGTTCCCGCCAAGTACAAGAAGATGGAGAACCCCACCAAGGCCTCCAAAGACGATATGGACATCGCCAAGCAACTGTATGACAAGCACTGCAAGTCCTGCCATGGCAAAGCCGGTTTGGGTGATGGCCCCAAGGCCAAGGAATTGGACACCAAGTGTGGTGATTTCTCCAGTGCCGCCTTCCAGGGCCAGTCTGACGGAGAACTGTTTTACAAGACCACCTTTGGACGCGACGACATGCCGGCTTACGACAAGAAGATCGCGGACGACAACGACCGTTGGTTGTTGGTACACTATATGCGGTCCTTCAAGAAGTAACTGACCCGTGATTTCCGGGCGTCAATTGCTTCGATTTGCTGCCCCCCTCCTCTTCGCCGTTCTGGCGGGATGCGGGGGGCAGCCTGCTTATACGGGCGCCTATGCATCCACCAAGATCTTCTATTTTGAGGTGAAGTGCCCCACCGGTGGCCCCAACTGCATGGAGGCCAAAGCCTACCTTGAGCAGGAGATTCCCAAATACAAATACACGTTTTCCCCTGGATCCAGCCGTACCTGGCCCTATTACCGGGCCTACCTGCCCGACTCACAGGTGCCGTACGACAGCCTTATACCACCCCACACGCAACTTCACCGGTTGCTGCCGTATTCCGAACGGCCCTGGTTCGGTGGCGGCGAGTATTTGGTCTCCATTCTTCTCTATCCAACCCAGGACTCCATCCCGGAGTATCGGGTTGATGTCTACCGCATCAACCCGGGTGATCCCGAACTGACCGGCACTTCCGGCATTCAATTCGCTGAGCAACGTCCTGGAATGTCGCTCACCATGCCGGAAATTCTGCTTCGATCCGTAATTCGCTACTCTTTCAAGTAGCTTATTATCAATTCTTTACGGGCCATTCTGCGGCTCTGATGAGAGTCATCGGGTGCTTTGACGTTTGTCATGACCGTCGACATCGTCCGGGGGTACATTCGGTCATGATTTCGATCGCCAACTAAAATGTCTACTCCTATGAAAGCTTTAAAATTAGTCTCCTTATTGACACTCGTACTTGTCTTTCTCTCTGTAGTCCGCTGCAGCGAGAGTAAGAGTGATCCTGTCACGCTGGGTACCCTCACCGGGACAGCATTTTATCCCAACACTTCCGGGTCGAACGTAGCCGCTCCGGGCGCCTTTGTGACCCTGTTATCGGGTGCCAGCACGGTTCAGGTGGTCGTAGCTGATGAAACCGGAAAGTTCAGCTTCCCTGAGCTTGCTGCCGGCGAATATTCACTTTCCGCCACATACTATGCAGAACCCACCAATACCGGTGGACGCCTCAACGGGCTCAACTTTACCACTTCTGCCGATGTAGCCGTCACAATGACATCTGCTGATCAAACCGTAGATCTCACACTGGCAACAGCCGGTCAGGCAGGAGCCGACCTCGATGTTATTGACATCAACTATGCCTGGAACGGAAGCTCCGCCTTCACGCAAACAGGTGCATGGACCTACGATGCCACCCACAGCCCGGTAAACTTCGAGTTTGCGTATCGCGGCAAGGAAGCTGACTTCAACGGTACCTTCTCTCAACTGAACAAAGTGGACATCAACTTTGACGTGGCCAACCCTGCTACCAGCTCCATCGACGTATCCGTTGACCTAATGAGCTTTGATACCCGCAGCCCGGGTGGCCGTGACCCGCGCACGACCGTTGCCGACAACCCGCCCTTCAACCCGCTGACCCAGTTCACCGAGTATGGCTGTATCGTAAACACCGTGTTTGGTATCGCGACCGACGACGGCGTGGCTCCTACCGATGGCGCACCGAAAACAGTGACTACAGACACTGACCGCTACGCCACATTTGTAAGCTCCTCCATTGCCAAATACGGCGACGGTTATGTGGCCAAAGGCAACCTGGTGTTCCACGGCTTCACCGTACCTGTTGAAATGTGGTTCAAGCAAGTACCCGCATGGACTGACCCTTCCAACAACCGCCGTTACACCGGATTCGAAGGCAAATTCCTGATGGATGCCAAAACCAAATGGGGAATCACTTCCACCAGCCTGAATGACGCCATTGTTCGCATGCAAATCAGCATCGTCTGCTACAAGCAACTGTAATCGGACGACCAAAAAAAGGGGGTCTGCACTGACCCCCTTTTTTTACTCAATTCATTAGAGACAAACCCTTAACAAACCACTATGAAGACCCTTCGAACAGCCCTCATCTGTCTTCTGGCTTCCGGGTGCACCTACTACGAGAACGAACCGGTGAAGGCACCGGTGCCCGAGAAGCAGGAACCAACCACGACGCTGGAGGCCAAGTATGTGACCGAAGCGCCAAACAAACTGACGGCGAGCTACTGGAAAACCGCCGATTACCTTCCCTTAACCGAGCAGAACCAGGTCACCGGCCAGGTTCAGGCTGCTGACGGGCTCTTCAACATGAGTGGGACCTTCAGCGGACTTACCAGTTTTGGAAAAGGAAAAGATCCGGATGTACGGCTCCAGGCCGCCTACACCGATGACAGTCTTTATGTTCTCGTTGTGTGGAAGGATACAACCGCCGACGCGTCGCACAGCAACTGGATTTACAATGGTCCGTCGGATCCCAACAAGGCCGGCAGCACCAGCGGCTGGACAAGCCAGCGCGCCAGTGACAATTTCTTATTCTCCTTTGACATGGGAAGCAGCAAACGCGATGTGTGGAACTGGTCGCTGGCGCTCTCTGAACCCATGGGGTATGCCATCGACCTGATCGACAATGGAAGTGGAGCCACCAATGATGCCGGGACCCTGATGTACGTTCGCAACGCCGTCAGCGACAATCGTGGAGGCCCTCAATACGAATGGAACGACATTCAGCAGCAGCTCAGCCGGAAGCCGGCCGGGAATACCATCCTGGACCCTGGCTATTTCCTGCTCAACAAAAAAACATTTTCGGGCAACATCGTCGCCGGCGAAGCCTACTACCAGTTGGAATGTGCCCCGTGTCATGGCCCAACGGGCAATGGCGAAGGCACACCTTCCGGATATGAAACCGGCATCCGCGTAAATGAACCCGGTCAATTCAATCGCTGGACGCGCGCCGCCCTCGATGAATTCGGGCCTGGCCCCAACCACGAAGGCGCCGTGCACTATCCCGCCGAAGAAACCGACCGTACCAACCTGTTTGCACGCCTCCGCTGATTCAGCGGCATCCAGGGATACTTCCTGCAAAATCCTTCGGGCCG
>JAYRXB010000080.1:0-2034 GCA_041917735.1 Cyclobacteriaceae bacterium | reverse complement strand
CGCTGGATCCCCCGCCCAGAATTTCGTTGGCGAAGATGAGGTTGTTGCTGTTGGGATCAGCCGACGAAAGTGCAAGTTGGCCGGTGTAGATGACCGATTGTTTGGCTTCGGGGAAGTCAATGAAGTAGACCATGCCGGGGTCAACTGGCTTAGGCGTGGCGGGTATCATCGTGGGAGTCTTTCGAGCCCGCCAGGCGGACGCCAGGGTATTGACCTGCTTCACCACCCGGTCTTTGGAGATGGCGCCGGTTACGTGCACAGCCGCTCCGGTAGGGGTGATGGAGTTCTGGTACAGCGCCTTGAGGTCGTCAAGGGTGAGTGCGGAGGCTGTCTGCAAATTGCCGTTGACCGGAATACTGAAGATATGCTCCGGTCCGTACATGAGTTTATAAAAAGTACGGTTGGCAATCGCCTGGGCGTTCGCTTCCGCACCCTTGAGGCCGGTTTCCAGGGCTTTCTTCAGGCGATCGTATTCCGCCACATCCCAACGGGGTTCGAGGAGCATCTCCTGCACCAGGGCCATGGTCGGTTCAAAGTTGCGGGCCAGGCAGTTGGCGGTGATCCGAAACTCTTCGTTGGTACAGCTGATGTTGATGGTGGAACCAAGCAATCCGATTGCCTCTTCCAGTTCGGCTGAAGTACGCCGGGCTGTGCCTTGGTTCAGCAGCTGCGCCATCAGGAAAGCGCCGCCTGCTTTTTCGCGGCTGTCCCGCAGGTGCCCGCCGGGAATGGTGATGTCAAGACTTACCAGCGGCACTTCGTTATTCTCAATGCCAAGGATGGCCAACCCGTTCTTCCCCTTTTCGGTCCACACGGCCGGCATCTTGAAGCGTGGCGGATTGCCAAAGGGTGGTTCGGCGCGGTCGTATTTGGTTGGCGTTTTTGGTACATCCGCTTCCGTGCCTCGTGTCACATTCTCATTCTGAACGTTGGCAACCACCTTCTCCTGCCATACGGTGGCCGGCGTTGCACCCGGAACCGAGAGGCTCAGCTGTCCTTTCGGAACGACGCTGGTCATGACGTAGGGTTTGTTTTTCAGGTATTGATTGTACACCCGCATGACTTCTTCGCGGGTGACAGCCATTGTTTTTTCTGCCGCCTTGATCACGTAAGCAGGATCGCCGGCAAATTCATTGTCTTGCGAGAGTTGAAAGGCTTTCCCCAGTACCGTGGCGATACCCTGGTACAACTGTGTCTCCAGTTTTGCTTTGATGCGTTCCAGTTCGGCATCGGCAAAGCCCTCTTTCTCAAACCGCGCCAGGGCTTCCTGGATCGCTGTGTGGACATCGCCAAGGCTGGTGCTGGCGTTGGCCCGCACGCGGAACTGGAACTCTCCAGCCAATTCATTGCTGAGTTGAGTCGTGAACGCGTTGGGGGCCAGCTTCTTCTCTTCAACAATTACTTTGTACAGGGGCGACTTGCGGCTACCGCTCAACAGTTCGGCCAATACGTCCAATGCATAGGTATCGGGATGGTAGTTTTGTACGGTCGGAAACACCATTCTCAACTCGGGCAGCTTGGCAAAACCGTCTTCGAAGGAAAGCGATTTGGTTTCTGAAAGGGTTACCGGCATGGGCGGCAGCGGCTTGACATCGGGTCCACGACGTATCTCACCAAACCAGCGTTGCACTTTTTCTTTCGATTCCGCGATGTTGATGTCACCGGCAATCACCAGGGTAGCATTGGCGGCACCGTAATATTGATCATAGAACTCCCGGACATCGGCCAGTGTAGCGGCCTGGAGATCGGGCAATGAACCGATGACGCTCCAGCTATACGGGTGGTCTTTCGGATACAGCGCACTGCTGATGATTTCGTCGGTATACCCGTAGGGGACGTTGTCAACGTTTTCACGCTTCTCATTTTTCACCACCTGCTTCTCGGCTTCCAGGGCCTGCGGCGTCACCGTGTTGATCATGAACCCGAGGCGGTCGGAGTCGATCCAGAGTATTTTGTCAAAAGCGTCTTTGGGAACGACTTCGTAATAGATGGTGCCATCTTCCCAGGTTCCGCCATTGCGTTCGCCGCCCCATT
>JAYRXB010000079.1:0-4917 GCA_041917735.1 Cyclobacteriaceae bacterium | reverse complement strand
TCACCTTCCGTTACCGACCCATCGCCGAGAGAACAAAGGACAATCGGGCGATGTTTTCCGTTCAGCAACTTTTGTGATTCGAGGTAGGCAATCCCCTGGGCCATACCGGTGGCAGGTATCGCCTGCATGCCGGTGGCTGAACTCTGGTGCGGGATTACCGGGAAGCCCGGGCGCTTCAATGAAGGGTGACCATAGTAGCTGCGTCCGCCGGAAAACGGATCGTCGCGCTTGGCCATCAGTTGAAGCATCAACGCGTAGGGCTCGAGCCCCATACCCAACAACATTGACTCATCGCGGTAGTACAGGGAGGCGTAGTCGTGCTCTGTCAATTGAAATCCCGCTGCAAGCTGAATGGCCTCGTGACCCCGGGAGGTGCTGTGCACATACTTGCTACAGATCTCCCGGTGTTCGTCGTAGGTTTCCGCCATCCGGCGAGCCGTGCACATACGCTCATAAGCCCGCAGCAGCACATCGCTGTCGATGTCCGTTCCCGAACGCTTCCTGTCCGCAATCGCCTGAGGCATATCGAATACAAATTGTAGGCTGTAAATATAGCGGATGCAGGGGTATATCCGCCCATCCCAATGGCCTTGCCCGTTCGGCGACTATTGACTAACTCGACACCTCAATCCTGAAAATTCCAATCACAAAACCCTCGTAACTACCATGAAACGGTTAATGCTGTTGCTTGTCCTGGTGTCTGCTGGCTTCGGGGCAGTGGCTCAGAAAAAGGATGCGAAGGCCGCTGCGGCCACTCCTCCCAAAAAAGATGAAGTACCGATTCCCGGCATCAAGTTCCGGAACATCGGCCCGGCTGTCACGTCGGGGCGTATCGCCGACTTTGCGGTGAACCCGAACAACTTCAACGAGTACTATGTGGCCACCGCTTCCGGCGGGGTTTGGAAGACCGTCAACGCGGGCATTACCTACGAGCCGATCTTCGACGGCCAGGGCTCCTACTCCATCGGCTGTGTGGCCCTGGATCCGAACAACCCGAATGTAGTTTGGGTGGGATCGGGTGAAAACAACAACCAACGCAGCGTGGCCTACGGCGATGGCGTTTACAAATCGGAAGACGGCGGCGCCAGCTGGAAAAACGTGGGACTGAAGACCTCCGAGCACATTGGCCGCATCATCATCGATCCCAACAACTCCAACGTCGTCTGGGTGGCCGCAATAGGCCCGCTCTGGAGTGAAGGCGGTGAACGCGGAGTGTACAAGACCACGGACGGTGGCAAGACCTGGAACCAGGTATTGAAGATCGATGATCATACCGGCGTGAACGACATCATCATGGACCCGCGCAACTCTGACGTGGTGTACGCCGCGGCATTCCAGCGTCGCCGTCATGACTATGCCTACGTGAGTGGCGGCCCCAACTCGGGCATGCACAAGACGACCGACGGCGGCAAGACCTGGGAGAAAATCAACACAGGCCTGCCTTCCGCCGACAAAGGACGGATTGGTCTTGCGATCTCACCCGCAAACCCGGAGTACATCTATGCTGTCATGGAAGCTGCGAAAGAAAGTGGATTCTATCGTTCCACCAACCGCGGCGCGAGCTGGCAGAAAATGAGCAGTCACCAAACCGGGGGTAACTACTATAACGAGGTCATTGCTGACCCAAAAGACCCGAATACGGTGTATGTCATGGGCTACTCCATCGACATCAGCACCGATGGTGGCAAGAACTTCCGCCCCATCGGCGAAAAGTCGAAACACGTCGACAACCATGCGCTGTGGGTTAATCCCTCGGACACCCGCCACATGATCAACGGCTGCGACGGCGGTATCTATGTCACCTACGACGGCGCCAAGAACTGGGAATTCAAATCCAACCTCCCGGTCACACAGTTCTACAAGGTGGAAGTGGACAATACCCTTCCGTTCTACTATGTCTACGGTGGCACACAGGATAACTTCAGCCTGGGCGGTCCTTCGCGCACGAAAAGTGAAAACGGAATTCCGAATTCCGAATGGTTCGTCACCAACGGCGGCGACGGCTTTGAAAGCGCCATCGACCCCAATAACCCCAGCATCGTCTACGCACAGTCGCAGCACGGTGGACTGATCCGCTTTGACCGCGGTACCGGCGAATCGATCGGCATCCAGCCACAGGCTCGCAAGGGTGAAAACGACTACCGCTGGAACTGGGATGCACCCCTGCAGACCAGCGCACACAAGAAAGGCCGCATCTACTTCGCCGCCAACAAAGTATTCCGCAGCGATGACTACGGAAACACCTGGCAGGTGCTCGGCGACGATGTGACGCGCAACATGGACCGCAACAAGCTGCCCCTCATGGGCCGCGTCTGGGGCATGGATGCGACCGGCAAGAACAGCGGAACCGCACTGTATGGAACCGTAAGCGCTCTTTCGGAATCACCGAAGAACGAAAACGTGATCATCATCGGCACCGACGACGGCCTCATCCAAGTGACCACCGATGGCGGAAAAACCTGGAAGAAAACCGATGGCGTGACGGGCGTACCCTCGATGACCTACGTGTACCACGTGCTCGCTTCCCAGCATGACGAGAACGTAATGTATGCCACCTTCAACAACCACAAGCGCGGCGACTTCAAACCCTACGTCTATAAGAGCTCCGACAAAGGCGCTACCTGGACGTCGATCACAGCCAATTTGCCCGAGCGCGGCTCCACCTACAGCGTAGCCGAAGACCATGTCGACCCGAACTTGTTGTTTGCCGCCACGGAATTTGGCGTACACTTCACCATTGATGGCGGCAAAACCTGGCGACAGATCAAGGGCGGTCTGCCCACCATCGCCATCCGCGACATGGCCATCCAGAAGCGTGAGAACGACCTCGTGCTGGCTTCGTTCGGGCGCGGTTTCTACGTCCTCGACGACTACACCCCGCTCCGCAACCTGAAGAATGCCGAAGGCAAGGAAGGCTACATCTTCCCCATTAAGGACAGCTGGATGTACGTGGAGAGCAGCCCGCTGGGTATCCGCGGCAAGGGATTCATGGGTGAGTCCTACTATGCTGCCGAAAATCCGAAGGTCGGTGCCGTCTTCACCTACTACTACAAAGAAGACCTGAAGACGCGCAAGGACAAGCGAACGGAGGAAGCCGACAAGCTCAGCAAGGATGGAAAGGATGTCTTCTACCCGAGCTACGAGGCGTTGAAGGAGGAAGACAAGGAAGAGGCTCCCTACCTGCTGTTCACTGTCCGCAATGAAAAGGGCGACATCATCCGCAAAATGAAAGCCTCAGCCAAGAAAGGCGTAAACAGGATCGTTTGGGACTTCCGTTATCCGAGCTCGAACCCCATCAACGTCAACCCGCAGGTGAATGACAACGTCTTTCAACCGAATGACGTCGGGCAACTTGTCGCGCCAGGAAATTACACGGTGACCTTGTCGAAATACGTCGACGGCACATTTACCGACCTGGCTGGTCCGGAGAAGTTCGTCGTGAATGTGCTGCCGGGGGCCAGCTTGCCTGCCGCCAGCCGTCCGGCCCTGGTGGAGTGGCAACGCAAGGCTGCTGAACTGCAGCGTGAGATCACCAGCGCAGGCCGCGTGATCAGCGATGCCAACAGCAGGATCCGTCACTTGAAGGAAGCCATCATGAGCGTAGCACGTCCCAGCCAGGAGTTTGTAGGCGATGTGCGGAGCCTGGAAGAGAAGATGCGGGTGATCCAGCTGAAGATGAACGGTGACCGTGTCGCCGGGCAGCTGGATATCGACACGCCGCCCTCGATTCAGAGCCGCCTTTTCAGTGCCATCTACAGCGGCTATGGCTCAACGAGCGATCCCACGTCGACGATGAAGGAGCAGCTGCAGATCGCCACCGAAGAATTTGAAAGTGTGCTGGGCGACCTGAAGAACGTGGTGAATACCGACCTGAAGGCCCTGGAGCAGAAGATGGAGGCCGCTGGCGCGCCGTATACGCCGGGGAGGGTGCCGGAGATCAAGAAGTAAGAAGCTGAAGGCTGAAAGCTAATAGCTAAAGGCTAAAGGCTAAAAAACCCGGTCAGGTTAGCTGGCCGGGTTTTCTTTTTCAGGGCCCTGCCGTCCAATCGAGGGAAATCATATCAAAAAAACTCATTACTAATATTTTTAGTATTCAATACTAATTTTAGTAATTTGGCGTCATGGACAGGAACATCATCCACCTGGATCTGGACGCCTTTTTTGTGGCCGTAGAGCGGAAAAACAACCCGAAACTCAACGGGAGGCCGCTCATCGTGGGGGGCAGCAGCCGCCGGGGCGTGGTGGCGGCCTGCAGCTACGAGGCCCGCCGCTTCGGGGTCCACTCGGCCATGCCCATGTACCTGGCCCTCCAGCTCTGCCCCGACGCCACGGTCATCTCCGGCGACGTGGAGGCCTACAGCCAGCACTCCCACCTGGTCACCGAAGTGATCGCCGACAGCGCGCCGCTCTTCGAGAAAGCCTCCATCGACGAGTTCTACATCGACGCCAGCGGCATGGACCGCTACTTCGGCGCCTTCCGCTGGGCGGTCGAACTCCGCCAGAAGATCATGCGCGAAAGCCGCCTGCCCATCTCCCTGGGTATGTCGGTCAATAAACTGGTCTCCAAAGTGGCGACGGGTGAGTTCAAACCCAACGCGGAGAAACTCATCCCCGCCGGCACAGAAAAAGAGTTCCTCGCCCCCCTCTCGGTGGACAAAATTCCCATGATCGGCAAACAGACCTCGTCGTTTCTCTACGACATGGGGGTACGCACCGTAGCCACCCTGCGGGAAATGCCGGTCAAATTCCTCGTGAGCGCCTTCGGCAAAAACGGGATTGCGCTCTGGAACAAAGCCCAGGGCATCGACGAGTCGCCCGTGGTGCCCTACAGCGAACAGAAGTCCATCTCCACAGAGAGCACCTTCGAAGAAGACACGATCGACGTAAAGCGACTCAAGTCCATCCTCATCGCCATGG
>JAYRXB010000078.1:0-1688 GCA_041917735.1 Cyclobacteriaceae bacterium | reverse complement strand
CTGGTCGTCGACAGCGATGCCGGGAAGTTTCTTCAGCAAGTCGGATAAGGCAACCTCATTCCCGGTGGCGAAATAGGTAGCGTCGTAGACCACCGTATCGCCGCGGTTTTGAATGGGATGCTCGGCATGAACCACAACCTGGTCCAGCACCACGGTGTCGGGCTGAAGAACGACGTCGAGCACGAAAGCACCAGGCTCCGGCCGGATCTGCTGCACGTACTTTTTGTAGCCCACGGAAGTAATGACCAACTCGCAACTGTCCGTGTCCGGTAGCATCAATTCGTACTGACCCTGGTCATCGGTTTGTGCGAGTTGAAGTGGCATCGAATGGCGTTGGGCATAGACATTGCAGAACGGGATCGGTCCATGGTTTGAATCACGGACCGTTCCTTTGACAATGGGTTGTGCGTAGCAGGCCCATCCGACAAGTGTAAATACCGCCAAGGACAAGACGCGGGCGAACATGCTTACCGCTTGATGTCACTAAAGTCAGTTTCCAGGTTATAGTCGCCCCGTGTGGAGTAGGTAATCTCCGCGCCGCGAGGCAGTTTGGATCGTAACGCGCTGATGAATTCATCCAACGACTTCTCCTTTACGCCAACAAATTCTTCCATAGTCATCGGCTTTCCCTGGTTTGGTCGTTCGATGCCCGCTTTGGTGATGGTCTCTACTTTAACCAGGTCAAACCTGATCATGCCATCGGACGACCGAATCTCCACCATGGCACCCGGAAGCCTGCTGAATTTCCAGGGGCCGTGGGCTATCGGCAGATCGGTGGCATACCAAACCTCATAGGATCTTCCCCGGAACGTGACGAAAGCCTGCCTGCACCGATAGTTTCCTATCGTTTTCTCTCCCTTTCCAAATGTCCATGGCAGCGGCTTAAGTGGGTCACTTACCAGGCAAGGATGAAACTCCATTCCCTGGGGATAGTAGTCCCGGAAGAAGGTTTCTCCGGTAGACAGGTTCTTGTACACCCGCCGTCCAATTTCATCCGCTCCTTCAACAGCAAATTCTTTATCCGGCGACTGCGTTGCGGGACTCTCCTCTTCGGGATGAAAAATTGTCAGCGACTCGGCACCCTGAACCAAAAGCTCGACCGGGGCCACTTTCCCTGAACCGGCATTGTGGTACGTATACAGTATCCGCAGCGGGGAAACCTTGGGTTGCGCCGCAACCGAGATCCACAGTACACTAAGTAGTGCGATTAGTAATCTGTTCATACACATTCAAATTTTGATATAGTAAGAAAGAGGGACCCCTTCAGGCCCCTCTCTCAATGAAACACTTATTTCTTTGGAAGCGCTGACCGAATTCCAAGCTTGAGCAATCCACATTCAACGATGGAGACATTATAGACGGTGATTTCCAGGTCCATTTCAATACCGTAATAATTTCCCTTGATGGTGACCGTGCAATCCAACAGGTCTTCTTCCACAACGAGTTGCTGCTCCTGGACGGCGGGTCCGTCATGCAGCGAAAGCGCATTCGAGGCGGGGATATTGACCACGCACAACAGTGCGAATACAAGCCATACAGATGCTTTCTTCATATGCAGGCTATTTTTGTGCGGTGATCGACCTGAGCATTTCTCCCGCCGCTTTGGCGCAGTTTTCGGCTTCCACCGTGACCGTCAGATCCACAGGTTTGCCATCGTACGTGCCACGAATGCGGATCGAGCAAAGTAT
>JAYRXB010000077.1:0-2007 GCA_041917735.1 Cyclobacteriaceae bacterium | reverse complement strand
GT
Organism: Cyclobacteriaceae bacterium; assembly: GCA_041917735.1. Taxonomy (GTDB): domain Bacteria; phylum Bacteroidota; class Bacteroidia; order Cytophagales; family Cyclobacteriaceae; genus ELB16-189. Next base: position 2,005 of record JAYRXB010000077.1, on the reverse strand, counting down.
GACGTGGGACGTCAGTTTGGAGTATCATGTTCTGCAGTACGGCTTTCACAATTCTTTGGAGGGTGGCTACTCCCACAGCGGCGGCGCCATCGAGATGTTCATTTCGGGAAATCTGGCCAACAAGCGGATTGAGGCCAAGGCTGGAGTGGATAAAAACAATGCCCTTGCGGCAAGTTCCGTTACGGTGGGGGTGGGACCGCTCTCCATTCCTATTCCCATTCCGCAGACCACCGGCAACGACTCCGATGGAAGCAGGTCTGCACAGCCCGGCACGTTGATTTACACAGACACCGGGGCCAACACATTGTTCACTGTAGGCGTCATTTCCGGCCAGGTTCATCGTGCCAAATCCAATGGAGGCTGGTTTCAGTATGAAACCGACCATGGCATAGGATCGAACCTCACTTCCAGCCGGATTGACGTAACCATTAAGATTGGCGGAGCCCCCTCCTTCGTGTTGGGCACTATCAAGTTTGCGCCGTGAGGTCTCCCCAATGGCGATGTTGGATGCCAGCCGCGCGATAGGTCAACGGAGTTCGTGAGAATGAATGAGTCGCTTACACGCAATAAAGGCGTGCACCGCATATTCACATAACAAAGGGGGCTGACTCCGCTTGCGCTTCCTGGCCCCTTTGCTGTCACTTCTGTCGTTGGTGGCGAACCCCTAAGCAGTTTGCACGGTCCCTGAATGTTCTCCCGTTACGCTGCCGTGGAAACCGGAATGTCCCTAAGACTCATCGCACTTTCGACATGCGCCATACTGGCGATCGCTGTATGCCTTTGGTGGGCGCTGCGACCGAGCATGACACACCCCCACAACGGGAACGCGTCAAACCCGGGACACGACGCCGCGTCAAATGGCGCCTTCCGGCCCATGGCGCGGCCGCCATTCAGGCCGGAGAGTCCGAGGCGAAGTATCCTGGTATCGGGGCCTTCGAAGTGGCCTGCCGAAACAAGGTGCAGGGCGTTCCTGGTCGGCTTGGTATCGCAGGCGCGCTCACCTGCTTTGCAACTCGTTCCCGCCGAAGGGGCCTGGCTCCTCGCAGAGCGTGCGGATTGGCCAGCCGATTCTGGCATGTTGCTGATCGTGGAGCACCTGGCCGCAAGCGCTGAAACTCAGGCCGGGAGTTCCTTCTTCGAGTGCTTCCTTGTCAATTTCAAGCGCGAGCCAGCTCCTAGGTTCACACTGCGGCCACCTGCGAAGTCCAGTGAACTGAGTGTGGCGGCTCTGGATGCGGAAACCCGGCAACCCATTTCCGCCGAGGTGACCCTATTTGGGGACAGGCGCCTGGCCTGTACGAATCTCGCTGAGTCACTGCTCAGCGCGACAGACATGAGTGTTGTCCAATCGAAACTGAGCGCCATTCAGGTAGCGATGCTTTCCGCATCGCCCATGATAAAGATTGCCAAAGGTCCGGCGCCGCTTGTGCTGCATGGTTGTGAAACGGGATCTTCTGTAATGGTCCATGGCACGGCCGACGGCTACTCGTCAGCCAGCACAAGTTTCGAAATCACCACTGACACCGCATTCATTGCCTTGAAGGCCACCACCAGCGTGCTGCTGACCGTGGTGGACCCGCTCGACAGTCCGATCCAGCGACCCGGAACCTGCTCATTTGGTCTTTCACTTCTGACACCTGCGAGCACGACTTCACTCAAGTGGCAATCCAAGGGCGCACGCGAGTTCCTATTTGAGGACGTTCCTCAAGGTGTTGTATCGGTCGCGGCGTCCATAGGCAACCGCGCTGCCACTCGAGAGCTCACCGTGCGCCCCGGTTTCAATAAGGTCACCCTGGAATTGCCGCCGGCCGCAAGCCCTCCCTTGTTTCAGGTTTCATTCATTGACCAGCATGGAAAGCCCGTAGAAGGCTTGCGCGTCTCCGCCCAGTCCGCAGCAACAGGTCAGGGCGAGTCCCTCCGGCTCAAGGCCGGGGCCACGCAGAGCTGGTCTGCCTCGCTACTACCACCGGTACGGGTTTTCGTTTCTGATCCATGGGGCAGATTC
>JAYRXB010000076.1:0-4435 GCA_041917735.1 Cyclobacteriaceae bacterium | reverse complement strand
GCATTGCGGGTGGTGGCTTCCGAAAGTGCTGCCTCTTCGATGCCGAGGATCGTTGCGACGCGTGTGGCCACCAGTGCCAGGTACGCCGGCTCGTTGCGTTTGCCCCGAAACGGAACCGGCGCCAGGTACGGGCTGTCGGTCTCCAGGACCAATCGTCCCAGCGGCACGCCGGGAAGGACCTGGTCGAGTCCGCCGTTCTTGAACGTCGAAACGCCACCTACCCCGATGTAGAACCCGAGCTCGACAACTTTTCGCGCCTGGTCGGCCGTACCGGTGAAGCAATGGAATATTCCCGTGAAGTCAGGTGCAGCAAGGGGTGCAAGCAGCGCCAGGGTCTCATCGATCGACTCCCGGCAGTGAATAACCAGCGGCAAGCCGCGCTCCTTTGCCCAACCTGCCTGGATGCGGAACGCCTCCTGCTGCTCGCCCCAGAATGTCTTATCCCAATACAGGTCCGTACCCATCTCACCGATGGCCGCGAATGAGCGCTTGCGCAGCCAGTCTTCCATGACATACAACTGCTTTTCAAAGTCCTTTTTTACCGAGCACGGATGGAGCCCCATCATAGGGACGCACGTGCCTGGGTTTTTCAACTCCACCTCCAGCATCGGGTCGATGGAATCAACATCGATGTTGGGCATGTAGATTTTGGCTACGCCGGCAGCCTGCGCGCGAAACAGCATGTCGGCGCGGTCGGCATCAAACTCTTTCACATAGATATGGGCGTGCGTATCGGTCCAGGTATTCACAACGGCAAGTATTTATAAAAGACAATGAAACCGATAACAACCGCCGTGGCTGCCGCCATCAGCACGGCGCCAGCGGCTATGTCTTTCGCCTTTCCCGCTACCGGATGCTGGCGGGGCTCCACGAGGTCTACCAATGTTTCAACCGCAGTATTGATCAGCTCTGCCACAAGTACCAGCCCGATCGCGAGGACCAGCAATGCCCAATCACCGGGAGTTACCTCCAGGCCAATGCCTGCGGCCACGACCACCAGCGCAGCGCCAACGTGAAAACGCAAGTGCCGTTGACTGGCCAGTGCTTCGCGCAGACCCTGGGCGGCGTAGGAAAGGCTTTCAAAAAACTTCTTCATGACAAAAGGCGTTGGACAGCAGATGCGAGCAGGCCTTCCTCCTTTTTGAAATGGCCGAAGCCTTGATACCGCCCTACCTCCATACGTGCTTTCTCCACCGTAAAGTTCTGCTGATCCGGGCAAAAACCAACATTTAACTCCTGCAGTTGGCGGGCAAGGATTATCTGTTCTGGCTGCTGGGGTGTTGGCACCAGTACGGCCTTTTTTCCCAGGGTAATCAAGTCCATGATGGTACTATAGCCACTTCGGGCTATCACCACCGACGCGCTGCGAAGTGCGTGCTCCATTTCCCGGGCGGGGAGGTGATTGACCACCTCCAACTGGCCAACCCGCTCTCGGTAGCTGGTTTTCAATTCGCCCGTCACCAGCAACGCGCGCAGCCCACTGGCCGCCAACTCGACCCTGAGCTGATCAGCAAATAGTTTACGTTGCGGTTCCGGGCCAGACACCATGGCCAAAATATCCACTTCAGCAGCCGCGGATCCTTCGATGCTGAATCGGCTCAGCCACCCTACGTAGGAAACTGGGGCATCCGACGGGACAAACGACCGGGTTAGACCACTACCCGGCTGATCAGGTACCCAAATGTCCTGGTACTTATTATAGTGTGTTGCCAGCCAACTGTTCACCGGCCGCTCAAACGCCGACCAGTATCCCGGCAGGCGCACCTCGTACTGGTGGGTCATGAATACGGATGGAACCCGTTCGGAATAGCAACCAAACCGATTATCGGAAACAACCCGGTCAACACTAAGGTTGCGGACCAGGGCTTCCACCGCTTGATGTTCCATCCGGATGGCTCGGGTAAATTTCAAGGCTTGCGATGCGATGGTGAGCATCAATGATCCGTCAGCCTGGTAGACTGGGGAATAGCCGGGCAATTCGTGGTAGTCCAACGTGGGAAATTCCTGGCGGAGAAGCATGCCGGCATCGCCAGACGCAGCGAGCACCACTTCCGCACCCTGCCGTTGCAGTTCGTGGATGACGGGAATGCTTCGGGTGGCATGCCCCAGGCCCCAGTCGAGCACACAAACCAGGACGCGCTTCACGACAACGAATGGAAGGTAAATCCCTGGCTTGCGAAATGGTCGAGGTACCGGGGCAGGACATAGCGCAGGTTCTTCTCGGCTTTCAGGCTGTCGTGAAAGACCACGATCGACCCGTAGCGTGAAGCCGCCAGCGACCCGCGAAGGCAGTCTTCCGGAGCCAGGCTCTGCGCATAGTCGTTGGTAAGTACGTCCCACATCACAATGCGATAGGCCGACAAGGCGGCAATCTGTCGCCGGGTAATGCGCCCATACGGCGGACGGAATAAATTGCTGGTTGCCGGCTTCAGTAGATCCTCGCACAATTGAACATTTCGGACGTAGTCTTCGCGGGAAGTTTTCCAGCCACTCAAGTGATTGTACGTGTGGTTGCCAACGGTATGCCCTTCTGACAGGACACGCGCATACACGTCCGGGTGCTTTCGCACGTTGTCGCCGATGCAGAAGAATGTAGCCTTGGCTCCTACACGCTTCAGTTCATCAAGCACAAATTCCGTGGGTCCCGGGACAGGGCCGTCGTCGAAGGTGAGGTACAGCTTTTTTTCCTGGGCCGGCATCCGCCACGACAGTCCGGGGTAAAGCCAGGGGAGGAAAAAGGGGTTGCGGAAAAAGTAGCCTGCAGGCATGGCGCAAAGATACCTAACCCACGCGGCAGCTCAGCATGGTAATGTCGTCGCGGTAGCTGTTCTTGCCCTTGAACCCGTCCAGCCCCACAATGATATCCTGGTGGATGGTTTTCAGGTCTTTGTGGTGGTTCTTCTGGAAATAGTCGATCAACGACTGCGAGCCGAACTCCACGCCTTCCTCGTTCACGGTTTCGGTGAGCCCGTCGGTGTAGCAGAACAGCAGGAAGTCGTCGAGGTCGGTGATGAAACCCTCCTGCAGCGACGGCAGCGGGTGCATCGCGCCGAGCACCGTGCTTCCCTCTTCGAGCAACCGGATGCCGTGTTTCTTATCCCACAGGATCGGCGGGTTGTGGCCGGAGTTGACGTACACCAGCGTTTTCAGGTTCACATCGTAGATGGCGCCGAAGAACGTGATGAACTTCTCCCCTTTGGCGTTCTCCAGTACCTGGTAGTTCAGCGCTTCAACAATCTCTGTCAGGTTTGGCATCTGGCGCAACAGGGTGCGCAAGGAAGCCTGGAAGTTTGACATCATGAGCGCCGCGGGAATTCCCTTGCCGCTCACGTCGGCTACGCAGAGGAGAAATTGGTTCTTGTTGATGGGGATGTAATCGTAATAGTCGCCACCCACAAGGTCGTGCGGCAGGTAGCTTGCCTCCAGCTTGAGCCGGTCGGTGTTGGGCAATTTCTCGGGGAACAGGAATTGCTGCACGTCGCTCGCGATTTCAAGCTCCTTCCGAAAGGCCTCTTGTTCGAGTTGCTTGCGCGCCAGCTTCTTGTTCTCGATGGCCACGATGATGATGTTGCTTAGCGCCTGGATGAACTTGATGCCATCCTGGAAATCATCGTTGGGGTGGACACCGCCGACAAACACCACAGCGAGGGTCTGGTTTTCGTGGGCAACGGGAATCACCACATCGAACTCATGAAATTCGCATTCCTCATCAAATTCCTTCATCCGGTGCACCTGGCGGATGAGGTGAAACCGGTGGTCCAGTTGCAGTTTCAGGAAATTGGTCTTGGTGCCGAAGTTGGCCTGGCAGTTCCAGCGCTCATCGAAAACGTAGAGTGCCAGCTTTTTGATGTCCAGGTTGGACCGGAGCGTGAAATGAAAGATTTTATAGAGGGAGGTCTCCGGTACGTTGGCATTGATGGCCTGCGTGATTTCGAGCAAGGCGTTGAGTTCCAGCTCCTTCCTATCCAGCCTTGTCTTGATATCCTGCTCGCCCATACTCCAATGAACGGTAAAGTTAGCAGAAAATTACCCTTGACGATGCTGGCGGCCCTTCCATTGGTAGCCTCCGAACAGGGAACCTACACCCACAACAAAAACATACAACGGGTAAAGCAACTGGATGACCAGAAAGGCGCCCGCATGAAAGGGGCGGTCGAGAAACCGGCATGTCCAGGCGATGAAGATTCCCTCGGCCAAAATTTTCATGACCACCACGAAGGAAGTGCCTTCCGGAGCCTGGAGATTAAGGACCAGCAACGCGAGGAAGGAACACTGGGCCGCCAGGATGAATGCAGCCAGGCTACGCGCTATCCAGTCCGGGTTGTGCCGCCACTTACCCGCCCACCGCATCCGCTGGTGCAGGAAGGAAACAAGGTCAGGCTGCGGTGGCGTTGAAACGGCTGCTTCATAGTAATTCAGGTACCGAACGCCCTGG
>JAYRXB010000075.1:0-1640 GCA_041917735.1 Cyclobacteriaceae bacterium | reverse complement strand
GAAACGAGAGCGTGGTGTTCTCATTCGCTCCGGCACGCCAGGGCGCCGCGAAGCTCGTTCCGTGGCCTTGGTCGGCAAATCCATAGTGCGCCACGGGAGTGTTCCAGATTTTTCCCTCGCGACCTTTCACCCCAGGACGCGAGTAGTGGATGGCAATCTTTACGATACCAATCTGCTCAGAGACAGAGGCCTTCTTGTTTCCGCCATCCGGCTCCAGGGTGAGCGGCATGATTTGCGCCGTAGCTTGCGTCGCCAACAAGAAACAGCCAAGTAGAAATTTGTACATAAGGATTTCGGGTTGATTTATCTTGACTACGCCGGCCGGCTACTACGGTTCAAAAAATGGGGTTGAACGGCAAGGAAATGGGAAGATTACCCCATAGCAAGGGATATGTATCTTGCCACATGAAGTTACTCTTCCTCTCCCTGCTGGTTGGATTGACTATCCTGAACGGTCATACGCAGCCGCTGTCCATGCAACCCCTGGCTACGGGGACAAGTGCCTCGTTCCGTTCGCTTTCCGTAGTCTCTGACGACGTCCTTTGGGCTTCCGGAACACAGGGTACGGTGACCGTGTCGATTGACGGGTGGAAGAGCTGGAAGGTGCATGTGGTCACGGGAATGGAGAAGGCAGATTTCCGCACACTCTACGCATTCGACCAACAGCGTGCACTGGTGGCCAACGTAGGTTCGCCCGGGAAAATTCTGCTAACGGAAGATGGTGGCGTCACCTGGTCGGCCGTCTATACCAATGCTCACCCCGATACATTCATCGATGGCATTGGCTTCTGGAACGATCAGGAAGGCCTGGTTTATGGAGATCCCATCAACGGGCGCTTGCTGATGCTTCATACCCGGGATGGCGGCAGAACCTGGCAAGAAATTCATACTGCACCCGAAGTCAAGACCGGTGAAGCTTCGTTTGCGGCAAGCGGTACTGGGATTCGGTGCCTGGATAAGTCGGTGATCCTGTTGTGTACCGGTGGCACTGTTTCAAGACTCTGGTATTCCACTGACAAAGGAAGCACCTGGGTGACCAGTGAACCTCCTGTTATCCAGGGTAAATCAAGTACCGGCATCTTTTCCGTGGCGGCACACGGGCGATGGGTGGTTGTAGGCGGCGACTTTCAGGATGAAAGCGTGGCGACGATGAATCACTTCTATTCTGATGATCGGGGGGCAACTTGGCTGAAGCCTGTTGCGGGTGTCCGGGGTTATCGGGAATGCGTGGAGTACGTGGGCGACAAGAACTGGCTGGCTGTAGGGCCTCAGGGGATTGACTACTCCGCGGACGACGGCAAGTCCTGGGCTGAGCTATCCAACATCACCGGGCTCCATGTAGTCCGTAAAGCGCGTGATGGTCGTGGGGTGTACACAGCCGGCGCCAATGGGACTGTCTTGCGGCTGCGGTAGTTACTTGAGGTTGGTCATCTCCTGCTGGACCAACCTGGACAAGATGTGAAAATCACTTTTCTCCAGCTTTTCATTGGTCATTTGAACCAGCGCCCGCTGCAGGAGCGCATCCAGCCTGGACCATTTGTCACTGGGGCTTAATCCCTGCTGTGCACGAATGTCGGAGAATTCCAGGAAGTACAGGTCAAGCCGCTCCTTTCTTCTTCGGCGGATGGTGTTCTGCAATG
>JAYRXB010000074.1:0-7507 GCA_041917735.1 Cyclobacteriaceae bacterium | reverse complement strand
GATTGCCGCACATCGTGGTAGACGTCTGCCGGCAACGACGACCCGATTTTGGCCCCCGCCCGCTGTGCGGCGGTCTCAAAGAGAAGATTATTGAACTGCACTACCTCGCGGGCACTGCGGTAGTTGCTGGACAACTCGCGGACATCCACCCGCTCCTGACCCATATGCGTTTCCAGTTGTTGTTGCAACAAACTCAGGTCGCCGCCTCGCCAACGGTAAATCGCTTGCTTCACATCGCCGACAACCATGCTGGAGTACCCGGAGTCGAGGCTGTTGGTCAGGAGCGGCTGGAAGTTGCGCCATTGGAAGCCCGACGTGTCCTGGAACTCGTCGATCAGGTAGTTGCGGTAGAACGAGCCGACCTTTTCGTAAACGAAGGGCGTGTCACTTTCCCCGATGATGTGGTTGAGGAATTTGGGCGCATCGGCCAACAGCATGAGGTTGTTCTCCGACTTGTACTCCCGGAGCTTCCGGGCGATGTCGGTGATGAGTCCAAACGTATAAAGGTTCTGAAGGACAAGGTCCGCCATAAGGGCCCGCGGGAAGTCCTCTTCGAACGCCTGGTTGATGACCAAAATCCTGGGGATAAACTCCTTTTCTGCGACATCCATGATTTCCCGGCTGAGCAGCGGGAATTTTTTTCCGGGCCAGTTCTTGGCATGAATGAACTCATTCTTCATCCGGTCCTTAACGACGAGCTCCTTGATAGCATCGACGTATGCGAACGAAGACAGGTATCCAAAAATGCCGGAGGTCTTACCATACTTGAAATGTTCCGCACCCCACCGCTTGTTGCGGAGTATGTCGAGCATCTCCCGGGCAGGAGGCGACACCCTGGCGATGAAAGCGTTCCGAATCTTGTAGAGTTCGCGTTGCAGGACAGCGAAAGCCTGCTGATCGCCGGATCGGGCGTACACCTTTTCTTCGATGAACTTGAACTCATCCCTGAATATTTCTTTGGAAAACCCTGCCAGTTGCTTCTGAATATTCCACGACCGGTCGGACTCCATGCTATCGATCGCATAGCGCACCACCCAGTCGGTGAGTTCCTGGTTTTCCCGCAATTCGTCGATGAGGTTGGTTACGACTTCAGCCAGCACCGCTTCCTGATCCACCTCCAGGCGGTAATCGCCCAGGAGGCCAGACTCACGGGTGAACGCCCGGATGACCCGCTGGAAGAAGGCATCGATGGTGCTAATGGAGAACTGGTCGTATTGATGCAGGATAAGCGTCAAAAGCTCGTGACTGTTCTGCCGGAACGTTGGCTCATCCAGGTTCAGCTCCTGCATGAGCTCGTGGGCGAGTGCATCGGCGTCGGGCCTCGATTCGCTGGCTCCGGAAAAAGCACCCAGGTAGGCCAGGACACGGTCCTTCATCTCCTGCGTGGCCTTGTTGGTGAACGTCACCGCCAGGATATGCCGGAAGTAGTGCGCCTTGTTCCGGAGCGCCCACTTGAGGTACTCCTTGGCCAGGGTTCGGGTCTTGCCGGAGCCGGCGGAGGATCGATATAGGGTGAAGGTCTTCAGGGCAGAATTTGACCAGACTATTTACAACTTTTTTGTGTCCAACAGAAAGAGAGGTTTCCGGCATCCGGTAACCAGTGCGCCGGGCGTTTGACCACTCATTAACTTACCTCCAAGCTCCGGATTCATCACGCCAACTTGTGTCACGGCCAATTGTATAGTGCAGAAAAAATTTGGAATTGGCTACGGGATGGAATTGTGCCGAAAGTATATCTTTGCAGCCCTGACTTCGGCTAAATGCGAATTCGGGCACATTTTAAGGGGTCATAGCTCAGCTGGCTAGAGCGCGACAATGGCATTGTCGAGGTCGTGGGTTCGACTCCCACTGGCTCCACAGAAGTCCTCCTTGGAGGACTTCTCTTTTTAGGTAGATGCCGAGGTCTAGCCTGTCTGCTTGAAAATCAGATTGCTATCTTTGGCTATGACCAAATGGTTACCTGCGATCCTCATCTTTTCATGGATAACCGCAAACGCGCAGGTCGACCTTACCCTTTTGCGTGATTTTACTACCGGCACCACACCGCCAAATGTTCCTGATATCGGAATAGCAGCATTGAACGAGAAGACGATCTTTTTCCGGCGGGACAACAATGCCGAAGGCATCCAGATTTGGGTGACCATGGGTACTGAGGCCAGCACTTCAAAGATCTTTACTATTGGAGATAATGTGGGTACAGTTTTCAATACGCACTCGTTGCCAAAGAACTTCACAGTGGTTGGGAACCGCTTATACTTCACCACAGGCCTGGACTTGTATGTGACTGATGGCACAGCGTCGGGAACAAGCTGGGTTTATTCGGCAATTGGTGAAATGTCCTGGCTTTCAAACCTCAACGGGAATCTGATCTTTCATGTTGGGCTCCACCCTAACAGCAAACTCTGGCGAAGCGATGGCACAACGGTCGGAACGTATATGCTGGGTCCCGGCACCGGACCTTCGGCTGTGTTCAACGGCAATGTGTACTTCTCCAACCCTGGTACCGGTGGAGGCCTGGAACTTTGGAAAAGTAACGGCACATCTGGTGGTCAACTCCTGAAAGAAATCATGCCGGGCGCTTCCGGAAGCAACCCTGACAATTTTTTTGTTTCAAGTTCACGACTTTTCTTCCAGGCGGCAGACGATACCCACGGCCGCGAACTTTGGCAAACAGATGGGCTTGAAGCTGGCACAACACTGGTGAAAGAAATCACCCCGGGCCTCGCGGGTTCGATTATTCAGAACATGGTTGACTTTAACGGAACACTCTTCTTTGTTAAGCACAGTCTCCTGTCACCTGAGATCTGGAAGTCGGATGGAACCGAAGCAAATACGATAGCGGTCGAAACTTTCACTTCGGATGACGTGCTGACCAATTTGAGAGTGGCCGACGGAAAAGTCTTTTTTCTGAAAGACAATTCAGGAACGCCCGGTGAGGAACTTTGGGTAACCAACGGGGCTCCCTCGAATGCACACATGGTTGCGCAATTGAGTTCAGAACCCGATGGATCTACCAACCTGAATGGCAGGATCATCAAGTTAGGTAGCCAAGTGCAATTCATCATCAATGACGGGGCTGACAGGGAGATTTGGCGAAGTGACGGAACGTCAACTGGGACAAATCCCTATGTTACCGACCTGGACCTTTCCCTGCAGGGCGTTGGCGATATGAAAGGACTCACAGCCATGGGCGATCGATTTGCATTTTTGTACGATGATGAAGGTAATAATCTCAATGTCTGGCTGTCCGACGGCACCGCTGCCGGAACGCGTAGGGTATCGGATTTTGATGCCTATCCCGCGAGCACCACATTCGTTTTGGGATTCACACGCTTTAATGGGTATCAGTATTTCATGGTGGATGACGGAATCCACGGCATTGAGCTGTGGCGCACAAACGGCGTAGAGACCGAATTATTTCTCGATTGTAACTCCGGAACGGCCTCCGGGTTCGGGTTCGCTACTTCAAGTATGATGGTGGCAGGCAACCTGCTATTTTTCTTTGCTGATGATGGCATCCACGGCCCAGAGCTTTGGAAGACAGACGGAACACCCGTGGGCACATCAATGGTGAAAGAGATTTACCCCGGCTCTTCTGATAACGGCGATTACTTTGGATTTCTTGGAACGTTTCAAAATAGCCTGGTTTTTAAAACACATGACGGAGTAAATGGTATCGAACCCTGGATAAGCAACGGAACAGAAGCCGGAACGGTGATGCTGATGGATGCAACACCCGGTCCATCATCGAGCTCCCTCACTATGCCTTCGGGACTACTAAACGATCAGTTCCTTTTTTCATCCACCAACACCATCACGACTCTTTGGAAAAGTGATGGTACACCGGCTGGCACCGAATTCTTGCAAAATCTAACGATGCCCGGAAGCATGCACGTGCTGAATAACACATTCTTATTTGCGAGAAACGAGAGCGGCAGCGTCACGGCTAATGAACTCTATGGTGGTGACGGGACCGCAGCAGGAACGCAATTGCTCAAACAGTTTCCGATTGCCCCCAATGAGTACAGCACCATCTTTGGATTCACAGAATTCAAGGGTTACATCTATTTTACGGCAAAAGATGCAACATCAGGTTACGCTGTCTGGAGAACGGATGGCACCGCGGCAGGCACAACGATGTACCTGGATCCCAATCCCGGGTATCTTTACTATGGTGGACCTTTTACCTACCAAGTTGTCGGCGACAAACTATTTATCGCCAGCGTTCACATCCCAGGCACAACAGCCTCTGAGATTGAAGTCTGGGTTACTGAAGGTACGGGGCCATCCACCAAACTGACAGTATTTCCCTACAGCGACTTAATCTACTCGGGGCCCTGGTTCTCGTTCAAGGACAAATTCATATTCCAGGGACACGACCCCGCGCATGGCGTTGAGTTATGGAAGTCGGATGGAACGGTGGCAGGAACACAACTGCTTCAGGATATCAATGAAGGACCAGCATCAAGCTTTTCCAAATCTGTGGTAGCCAACGAAAACGATTTCTACTTTACTGCCTTGGGGAACGGTGTGAACCCGCAGGTCTGGAAATCCGATGGCACCATGTGCAGGACACAACAAATGACCAGGGAACCCGGATTCATATACAACATCGCACCAATTGACGATTCACGAATGCTCGTCGTCGAAAACCATCCGCAAGTAGGAGTCGAAATTTTTCTTTACAACAAGTCGGCAGAACTACCTTTTCAATGTAACCAGGAAATCACATTTGACCCAGTCGACAAACCACTGGCTGATGGGTCCGCAACGCTAACTGCCACTGCCTCATCGGGCCTCCCGGTAACATTAACTTCAAATAATGCCGTTGTCTCTGTAACAGGAACTACAGCGACATTTCAATCGGCGGGAAGAGCAAGTATTCGGGCAACTCAGGCCGGAGACGCATACTATGGGAGCGTAACGATCGACAAGGAATTCTGCGTCAATCCAGGCAAACCAAGTGTCACCGCTGAATATGATCAGCAGGGCAACATTCTGCTGAAATCATCCGCTCCGGAAGGAAATGAGTGGTACTTCAATGGGACTCCACTGGGTGCAACAGGTTCTGAGGTAACCGCTACCGCCGCAGGTGATTATCACGTAATTGTAGCAATTGACGGCTGCGAAAGCCCAGTTTCGGAAACAATCACACTCCCAGACGACGTTGTCATGACAGCCATCACGGAGAAGGACAAGCGTGGGTACTTTCCCAACCCCGTTACAGACCGTCTGGTAATTACCGGTGCGGACAACAGGCCTTTCGAATTGTATAGTGTTACTGGTCAGCTTTCCATGGCCGGTATCGTGAGCAAAGACAAAGGGCTCGATTTGAGGGGAATTCAGCCGGGTCTTTACCTCGTCGTCATTGTGTTTGAGAACGAGTTGTGGACATTCAAGATCGCGAAGCGCTGATTACGCTTTACTAAAGATCAACCTCCACCCGGTAGACTCACTCATACCACAACGCAGCTTTCGTCGCCCTCCGATTGACCGCCTCGTCGTATTCTCACACGCTGTCCCTCAGCTATTGACCATTACAGAGCCCTTCAGGCCCACGAAGGCAAACGAATGATTAGCAAAAACAGTTGGCGGGGAGACCGCTTGGTTCACGATAGCTATCGGGATGGGTTTTGGCTCTTGGCCTCTAGCCTTTGGCAGGAACTGGCTGAAGAAAAATTTCGGCCATCATGCATCGAGCGCTGCCGCCACCGATAGTCTCAATGGTCGGGATCGAAAGCGGCAGAAGCCGCGCATATTTCTCCAGGATTTTCCGCTGTATATCCGTAAGACAGTCAGCTGCCTGGCTTGAACAAACCAGCAACGCCTCTCCTTCCCGGCTTCTTACACTGAGCATATTTCCGGCAAATTTGCTGACCTGGTTTTGTGAAATGGTGATGACCTCAAGCCCTGACTTCCGCAAGGCGGTCTTCACCTGTTGACGTTCGTTGCTATCTGCGATGCTGTCAAGGCAAATGATGCAGAATTCCTCCCCTACGCACATCATCACGTTGGTGTGATAGTAAGGTTGACCCGAGTGGTCGAAAGCGGTAAAAGAAACCGGCTCGTATTCTAGCAGCTCGCACACCCGGACAAACAGTTCCTTATCCGTGCGCGGCGAGAGACACGCGTAGGCAACCTGGTTTACATGATCGAAAACAATGCTGCCGGTACCCTCCAGGTGGCGACCCTCTTTTTCGTAGCGCGAAAGGTCGGTAACCTCCTTTATTTCGAATTTCTTCCGCAGTTGCTCCACCACGTCCCTTCTCCGCTCTTCCCTCCGGCTGGGTGCCATCATGGGATACAGGATCACACGGCCGTCCTTATGAAATGACACCCAGTTGTTTGGAAATATGGCATCGGGTTTCGCCGGAACAGGTGTATCCTCGATCACGATCACATCGATGCCTTCTTTTCGGAGTGCGTTGGCGAAAGCATCAAATTCGCTTTGCACCCGTTGCTGTGCCGTCGCAGCATCGACGTTTGCAAGTTGCTGGAAGGCGTTGGAAGTGGCCGTCTCCGGGTTGTAGCCCGGCGCCACGGGGCGTACCAGGAGGATATGCGAAGTCATCGTGCGCCCGGTTTATCAGGTCATGACGAAAGTACGGCAAAGAAGAGGATTTATCAGCGGCTGTGTTTCCTACAAGCTTACTCGAAGGACGTATTAAACAAGGGCAACATCCGTAACCCGCGGGGGTTGTCTTTCACGTAGTTCAAAACCCCGAGTTGCAGACCGCGCTGGTGATACGCATAGTTGAAAATGCCGATGGATACCCCGTTGAAACTGCCCATGATGTGGTTGAACGCACTGATGGACACACCTTTCATGACCGCCGCGGGGCCATCGTGATCACTATCCGTGTTTTTGGGGTCGCCCACCCGAAGATAGGCAGGCACGATCATGAATCCTTTCAGGTTGTTTCCTCCTGCCGCTGGTGAGACTACAATTCCCCGAACCGTCGGGCTGCCCACGCCGATGCCTGCCACGGTCAAACCACTTACCGCCTCCCCGGCTCCGACACCGATGCCCGCAACCGTAATTCCATTTACCCGGCTTCCCGCACCTACGCCGACCAGGGCCATGGTGATGCCAGATACCCCACCACCTGACCCAATACCCAAACCAGCTACGTTGATGCCAGAAACCTTACCTGCAGCTCCAATGCCGAGTCCACCCACGTTAATTCCCGACAAATTTCCGCCGGCCCCTACACCGAGACCGCCGACATTCAAGCCGGTAACCCTGCCGCCGGACCCCACTCCAAGGCCGCCGATGTTAATTCCCCAAAGACTACCGCCCGAGCCGACGCCAAGACCGCCAACGTTGATCCCTTTTACATTACCACCAGCGCCAACCCCGAGGCCACCGGCGTTAATTCCGTACAGATTCCGCCTTGCACCTACTCCAAATATTCCGATGCCCACGCCGTGAATACTTCCTGACCCGGCCGCCAGCGGCACACCCAGCGCCAAACCGCTGACCGTGCCTGACATGGCATCCTCATCT
>JAYRXB010000073.1:0-3184 GCA_041917735.1 Cyclobacteriaceae bacterium | reverse complement strand
TTCAGGAACCATGGGCATGTAGATGCAGACACGGTCGCCTTTCCGAATGCCTTTTTTGCGAAGCATGTTACCCACGCGGCATACCTCCCGCTTGAGCTCGCCATAGGTGATGTGCCTGGGCTCTTCCGAAGGCTGGTTAGGCTCCCAAATCAATGCGGTCTGATTGGCCCGATGTGGAAGATGGCGGTCCAGGACATTTTCGGTGATATTCAGTTTGCCACCCAGAAACCAGGCCAATTCCGGTTTGTGGAAGTCCCATTTCAGCACCTGGTCCCACGGCCGATGCCAGACGAAATCACGGGCTACTTCGCCCCAGAAGGCCTCCGGGTTCTCGATGCTGGCACGGTAGATTTTCTCGTAGTCTGAAGCGGAACGAATGATGTCCATGGGGAGTGAGGTAGCCTAAAAATCACCCTCTTTTGGCAAATTTCAAAGCCAAGAAAATCAACGCGTCAGGGGCGGCCGCCCAGTTGCTGGAGCATCTGGCGATGAGCAACCAGGGCATCCCAGAAGGTTGACTTCATCTTGTAAGGCACGCCAAATTCCCGGGCCGTTGCCTGCACAATGGGTGCGAGTTGACGATAGTGAATGTGGCAGATGTTCGGAAAGAGGTGGTGTTCAATTTGAAAGTTGAGCCCTCCCGCAAACCAACTCAAGATCCGGTTGTTCATCGCAAAGTTGGTGGTGGTGTGAAGCTGGTGAATCGCCCAGCTGTTCTCAAGCGTACCGTTGGCGTCCGGCTGGAAGTACGAAGTCCCTTCCACCACATGAGCGGGCTGAAAGATTACGGCCAGGATGAATCCCGCGATCAAGTGCATAAGCAGGAATCCGACGATTACTTGCCCGATGCTGAACGGGAGAAGCAAGACCGGAACAACGATTACAGCTGAAAAATAGATGGCCTTGCTGATCGCGAGAATCATCCATTCCGTCACCCCATTGGCTCTCTGCTTTTCTACCAAGCCGTCACGCTGGTATTTCACCAAACGCACAAAGTCTTTTCCCAGCACCCAGACCAGTGTCATGAGCGTGTACAGCAGCCAGGCATACAGGTGCTGATACCGGTGGAAGGATTTCCACGGGGATTCGGGCGCCATACGCAGCGCACCACGCGGGCTGATATCCTCATCCACATCATAGACATTGGTAAACGTATGATGCAGAACATTGTGTTGAATCTTCCAGTTGAATGCATTGCCGCCAACCAGGTTGAGTGTAAAGCCCAGCATGCGGTTGATCCAGGGTCGGCGGGAGTAGGCGCCGTGGTTGGCATCGTGCATGATGCTCAGGCCAATTCCGGCCGTTCCCAGTCCCATCAGTGAAAACAACAGAAGCAGCATCGCGAACGATGTGGCCCAGCCCATCACCATGGCGGCGTAGGGGACCAGGAACAGCGACAACATGCAGCAGGTCTTCAGCCACATGGCTGCATTGGCCCCACGGTCGCGCTGACTGGTCTTGAAATATGCGTTGACCCGTTGGTTGAGGGTTGCCTGGAATTCAGGTAGCTTGTTGGAGAAAGTAAGCGTAGGCTGCATGCGGGGTCATGGAAAATGACCACACCTGGATCATCCACGGTCAAAGGTACATAAACCCGACTACAATTCGACGCGACCGGGCCGCTTCCACAGTCACTACTGTTGTTCCAGCGAAATGCTGTGCATGCGCGATTCAGAAACGAACGTTTGGATACCCGTATCACCGGTGTATACCAGCAGCACAGTCAACTCGGGATGCTCACGCAACAGCGCAATGGCTTTTTCATGACCCATTACCATAAATGCAGTGGCCCAGGCATCGGCTGTGGAACAATCGGAAGCAAACACCGTGGCGCTGAGCAGCGCGCGCTGCACCGGGAATCCGGTAATGGGATCTATCGTGTGTGAATACCGCTTGCCATCTACAATTCGATAGTTGAAGTAGTTACCCGACGTAGAGAATCCTTCATTGGTCAGGATCGCCCGCGCCATGAACCGTTGCGTGAGGTGGTCTGAATTGGGATCGAGGATCCCGATCTCCCACGGGCGATCTTCCTGGAGATTCCTGCCGGAGGCCATCCCTTCGCCACCCAATTCAACAAAGAAATTCTCAACACCCTTGCTCCGGAGAAACCGTGCTATCGCATCCGCGCCATAACCCTGGCCAATTCCACCGAAATCAATCTGCACACGAGGATCGATCTTCCAGACACTATCCGTGTCAAAATTGATCTTCTCAAACCCAACGAAAGAACGAATCGATTCAATTTCCGCGGTGTCCGGGCGCTCCACTTTGCGTGGGCCGAACCCCCAGGCATTCACGAGCGGCATAACGGTGGGGTCGTATGCCCCCTGTGACCCGGTGACCACGATGCGGCTCACGCGAAGCGGCTCATAGAAGTGCGGGCGCTCAAAGGGGAATGAATGGGCCGAACGATTGAACCGGGATATCTCGGAAGTGGAATCGTAGGTGTTGATGGATCGGTTTACTTCCACCAGCAACGAGTCGACCGACGATTTGAAGTTCCGGTGGCGTTCATCGAAGTAGGTGACATGATAGGTGGTAGCCATCGTTTCTCCCTCGATCCGGATGGCCGGGGGGACGCGACCCTTCCGGTAGGTATAGACGGCCACCATCAGCAAAAGAAGCAGCAGCGTATAGAGGGCGTTCTTGACACGGGGGTTCATGGCGTGCAAATTAACGCGAAATTCCTCAGGTCGTGCCAGAAAGTAATTTGAAGGCAGTACGCCGCTGAGTAGCTTTGAACCAACAGCCCCTATGCGCGAAGACTACTTGAAAGGTGACAAAGACGGATTGAGTTCCGGTGAACGGGACCTCGAGAAAGCCTTGCGGCCACTTTCCTTCGCCGACTTCACCGGACAACAGAAGGTCGTCGACAACATCAAGATATTCGTCCAGGCTGCCAAACAACGCGGCGAAGCCCTCGATCATGTCCTGCTCCACGGACCTCCCGGGTTGGGCAAAACCACCTTGTCGTTTATCATCGCCAACGAACTGGGCAGCAGCATCAAGGTTACATCAGGCCCTGTCCTCGACAAGCCCAGCGATTTGGCGGGTTTGCTGACCAACCTGGAAACCAACGATGTGTTGTTTATCGATGAGATTCATCGGTTAAACCCCATCGTGGAAGAGTACCTCTATTCCGCCATGGAAGACTTCCGCATCGACATCATGCTCGACAGCG
>JAYRXB010000072.1:0-5588 GCA_041917735.1 Cyclobacteriaceae bacterium | reverse complement strand
GATCGCGCCAAATACTATTTCAAGAAGGGTATTGAAGAAAGCAGAAGAATGGAAAACGAATTTGATGAGGGCGAATCACTCCTCTCACTGGCCAAGCTTTATCAATCCCTGGGCAAAATGGACTCCAGCCTGATGTGCGCAAAGAAAGGGCTCACCAATTTCAAAAAGGGCAATCGCGCCCAGGGAATGCTGGATGCCTATCGGCTGATCACTGCACTTTACCAGCAACGAGCCGAACCCGATTCCACGTTGCATTACCTGCAATTGTATATGGCCTTGAATGAGAATCTGTACAACGAGGAAAAGATAAAGCAGTTTCAGAACATTGGGTTCGAAGAGCAATTGAAAGTGACGGCCCTTGAAAAAGAAAAGATTCAGACGGACAACCGGGTACGAACCTATTCACTGGTCTTTGGCCTGGCAGTTGTTCTGCTGGTGGCCTTCATCCTCTACCGGAACAATCGCCAAAAGCAAAAAGCAAACGGAGTTCTTGAGTCCACGCTTTCCAACTTACGATCCACCCAGGCTCAACTCATCCAATCCGAGAAGATGGCCTCCTTGGGCGAACTCACCGCCGGCATCGCGCATGAAATTCAAAACCCCCTCAATTTCGTCAACAACTTCAGTGAAGTAAGCAACGAACTCGTGGACGAAATGAATGCTCACCTGGCAACCGGTAACTGGCAACCGGCAACTGAAATTGCTCGTGATGTCAAGCAGAATCTCGAAAAGATTCTCCACCACGGCAAACGCGCCGACGGCATCGTGAAGGGCATGCTCCAGCACTCGCGCAAAAGCAGCGGGCAGAAAGAGCTGACCGACATCAACGCCCTCTGTGACGAATACCTCCGCCTCGCCTACCACGGCCTGAAAGCGAAAGACAAGTCCTTCAACGCGAAATTCGAAACCAATCTCGATCCCACCCTGCCCAAGATTAACGTTGTGCCGCAGGAAATTGGAAGGGTGGTGCTGAATCTGATCAACAATGCGTTCTATGCCGTGAGTGAAAAAGCGAAGCAGGGAAAAGCCGGTTACGAGCCAACGGTGTCCGTAAGCACCTCCCTCTCCCCCGGAGAGGGCCGCCTGTCCGCCGGAGCTTTGGCGAAGGAGGAGGGTGAGGCCCGAATCCAAATCACCGTCACCGACAACGGCCCAGGCATCCCTGACTATATCAAAGACAAGATCTTTCAGCCTTTCTTCACGACGAAGCCTACCGGGCAGGGAACGGGTTTGGGGCTCTCACTGAGTTATGACATCGTCACCAAGGGTCATGGCGGCGAATTAAAGGTGGTAACAAGTCAAGGTCAAGGAAGTGAATTCACTATAATCCTTCCAACAAGATGAACCTTTTCAAGAAACAGTTTGGCTTATTCATCCTCTCCCTGTGCAGTTGCTGCCTGGCGATTGGTCAGACGCCGTATGAAGACAGCCCGCGTTCTATCCTACCCGGGGTCCATGATCCTATCGAACGCTTTCGATTGATGGACGAAATCGTGTTGGACATGGTCAACACTGTTGGCAACAATGTTGACTCCACCTTAAGCTTCCAAATGCTGGAACTTGCTCAAGGCCTGGACAATGACTCATTACTGGCCATCGCCTACAACTGGGTGGGCACCTATTTCTATGTGAACAAGGGTGACCACGCCACCGGTATTGAATACTACTATAAAGGCATTCCCCTTGCAGAGAAAGCCGGGGATCTACGCAGAGTCAGCTCCCTTTACTTCGATATAGCCATTGGGTACTTCGACATGGGCAACGTGGAGGAAGCCATCAAGAGCAACCGGGAAGGCGGAAGGAACCTTCCACCCAAGTCAAGCCCGATGCATAACTACATGTTGTCCCAATACCAATCCAACATGGCCCTTTACTTTCTGCTTGAAGACAGGCCCGATTCAGCACTTCACTATGCAAAGGCTCTGCAACAAACGAACTTAACACTAAGACATATCGTCCTATTCCGCCTCAATGAACTTGGGCAAATAGGGGCCGCCTACTCCATGCTTGGAGACCATGCCCAGGCCGAGGGGTATTTCAGTCTCGGCAAATCGCTTATTGATTCTGTAGAGGCCGCTGCAACGCAGTACCAGTTTATCAGCCGATACATTCCCTTTCTCTTGGGGAGCAACCGGCTGGCCGAGGCAGAACAGGAATCAAGGGGATTGATCCGGTTGGGCATCAGAAATAACAACAATAATAACATTAAGCAAGCCGGAGCCAGGTTCCTGAGGCAGGTCTTTGAAGCCAGGGGTGCGCTAGACAGCGCCTATCGTTACTCACGGATGGAGGCCCAACTCAATGAACTGATCAGCCGTGAAATAAACAAGAACAAATTTCAAACGCTTGCCATCAACAAACAGCTGTGGACCCTGGAAGAAGAGCGCGAACGGTCGGCGTACCAAAATCAGCTGAAGCTCTATACGGCTTTAAGTGCCGTGCTGGTGTTCCTGATCATTGCGTTCATTCTGTATCGCAACAATCGTCAAAAACAGAAAGCCAACGGTATCCTGCAAGCCACGCTAGCAAACCTGAAGTCCGCGCAATCCCAACTCATCCAATCCGAAAAGATGGCCAGCCTCGGCGAACTCACCGCCGGCATTGCGCATGAAATTCAAAACCCTTTGAATTTCGTCAATAACTTCTCCGAAGTAAATGCCGAACTTATCGAAGAGCTCAAGGCCGAAAGCTCAAAGCCAAAGGCGGAAAGGGATGACCAGGTCATGCTTGAAATTCTGGAAACGCTCAAGGAAAATGAGCTTAAGGTAGTTCAGCACGGCAAGCGCGCCGACGCCATCGTCAAAGGCATGCTTCAGCACTCGCGAAAGAGCAGCGGGCAGAAAGAGCTGACCGACATCAACGCGCTCTGCGACGAGTACCTGCGACTCGCGTACCACGGCCTGCGGGCAAAAGACAAATCCTTCAACGCGAAATTTGAAACCCACCTCGAACCTACCCTACCCAAGATCAACGTGGTGCCGCAGGATATCGGACGGGTGGTACTTAATCTGATCAACAATGCGTTCTACGCCTGCACTGAGCGTAGTCGAAGTGCCCTCAGCCAACAGCCAATAACCAATAGCCAACAGCCGTATGATCCGACCGTAACAGTGTCTACAAAAGCTATTGGGAATAAGATTGAAATCCGTGTGAAAGACAACGGCCCCGGCATCCCAGACTCCATCAAGGGCAAGATCTTCCAGCCGTTTTTCACCACGAAGCCTACGGGGCAGGGAACGGGCTTAGGGTTATCGCTGAGTTATGACATCGTCACCAAGGGACATGGCGGCGAGTTGACAGTAAAGACCATGGAAGGAGAAGGAAGTGAGTTCCTTATTCAGCTACCTATCGCCTAAACCAAAATGAGATCCCTACTCGCATTCCTTTTGATTTTATTGCCCCTTGCGATGCGGGCACAGGTCAACCCGTTGTTCGTGGAACCCAACAAAAAGGAAGCCGACAGCCTGCACCGTTTGCTCACACAGGATATCAACGACACACTGCGCATGGCGGCATACAGGGATCTTTCCATCTTTTACTTCGACATAGACACCGACAGTGGTCTGTACTTCATCGAGAAGGCACTACCCATCGCGCAAAGGCTCCAACTGAAACTTTGGGAAGCCGACGCATGGGATCTGGTCGGTGTCATTTCAAGCACCCAGGGAAACTACGTTAAATCCCTCCAGGCATTCAACAAGGCCCTGCAAATCGCGGAAGACCCGGACAGTGAAAAGAATATCTGGCGGATAGGCAAATTCACCAACAGCGGACAACCGACCATGGCTCGACTAAGTATGCTTTGCACGGTTCAAAGTGATATGGTCAGCCTGTTCCGTGCAACCGAAAACGATCAGGAAGCACTTTCCAACACAAAACTCGCCATCCAGATAGCCTCGGAAATAGAAGACTATACCGTATTGTCACAGTGCTATCGTGCAATGGGTGATATGTATCAACAAACCAACCGGCTCGATTCAGCGCTGCGTTTTTATGAACTTTCACTCACGTACTCCAGCAAGGCAGGATATCATAAGTACAGCAACCTGAGTTACGACGAAATCGGCAATATCTACTTAAAGAAAAAGTTGATAAAGCCAGCCATGCAAAGCTATCGCAACAGTTTGCGATCGAGCATGGAGCAAAACAACAAAACAGGAATCGGCAGTACCTATATCCTCCTGGCTCAATACTACCATGATGTGGGATTAAATGATTCCGCTCTCCACTATGCGAAAGCCGGGCTGAAAACTCATCGGGAGGTGGGCAGGACACCCAAGCTAATAACGGCCTACACTGCCATGGTATCCACCTATAAGCAGATGGGCCAACCCGACAGCGCGCTGACTTACCTGCAAATGGCTACCGATGCAAAAGACTCCATGCTAAGCCTGGGAAAAATAAAGCAGCTTGAGAATATTCGCTTTGCGGAACAACAACGCCTCTTCGAGATCGAGGCTGCCCAAAAGGAGCTTCAATCGCGGTTGAGAACGAACATTCTGTTGGGAAGCTTGGTCACCCTTGTGGTTATCGCGTTTTTCCTTTACCGAAACAACCGTACCAAGCAAAAGGCAAAGCTGAAAGTGGAGGCCGCCTACGATCAATTGAAATCCACCCAATCCCAACTCATTCAATCCGAGAAGATGGCCTCCCTCGGCGAACTCACCGCCGGCATCGCGCATGAGATTCAAAACCCACTGAATTTCGTCAATAACTTCTCCGAAGTGAATGCCGAGCTGATCGAGGAGCTCAAGGCTGAAAGCTCAAAGCCAAAAGCGGAAAGGAATGACCAGGTCATGCTTGAAATTCTGGAAACATTAAAGGAAAATGAGCTCAAGGTGGTTCAGCACGGCAAACGCGCCGATGCCATCGTCAAAGGCATGCTCCAGCATTCGCGCAAGAGCAGCGGCCAGAAAGAGCTGACCGACATCAACGCCCTGTGCGACGAATACCTGCGCCTTGCTTATCATGGACTACGTGCAAAAGACAAGTCGTTCAACGCCAAATTCGAAACCCACCTCGACCCTTCCCTGCCGAAGATCAACGTCGTGCCACAGGATATTGGAAGGGTGGTGCTGAACCTGATCAACAATGCGTTCTACGCTGTAAGCGAAAGACTGAAGGCTGAAAGCGAAAAGCAGGATGCAAACTATGAGCCAACGGTAACTGTATCGACCAGAAGTCTTGCCAACAAAATTGAGATTATTGTAAAGGACAACGGCCCCGGCATCCCCGACTCCATCAAAGACAAGATCTTCCAGCCGTTCTTCACCACCAAGCCCACCGGGCAGGGAACGGGGTTAGGGTTGTCTTTGGCCTATGACATTGTCACCAAAGCACATCAAGGGGAGTTGAAGGTTAACAGTGCCGGAAATTCCGGTTCCGAGTTCATAATTTCATTGCCTTATTGACCATGGCCACCCGTATCCTGACATGCCTATTGCAACTTGCGTCTTTCTTTTCTATGGCGCAGCACGGGGTGGTCATTTTCGCTCCAAAGAACGATGGCAGGGTCTTTCTCGTAAAAGAACTTGAGGTCTATGCGGACTCGACCGGGAAGTTGGGATTTGACCAGATCCGTGCTGACT
>JAYRXB010000071.1:0-4246 GCA_041917735.1 Cyclobacteriaceae bacterium | reverse complement strand
GCCAGGTCATCCGCCTCGCGCTCTCCAATGTCGAGCAGCCTGCCGCTCCCGCCGGAAATGAGGACCTTCCGTATTTTCCCCAGCTTGTACAGTTGAAGGGTATGATTGACTCGGTCGGCGGCGGTACCTATGTAGACGCGGTCGTTGGGGCCAACTTCTGACTTGGCGGCACCCGACAACAGGATTCCATACGTGTAGGATTTATCCATGCTGGCAAACGGTGTTGCCTTGATTTCCCACGCGTTCATGACTTCATTGGCGATGAACTCATTGGAGAAGAAAAACAAGAGAAAGAACGCTGCATACAGGAAGTTTCTTCGCCTGCTTTTGCGCGAAAACCAGGCGGCCACGAACAGCCCACAAATGATCACCAGTGGACGCAGGAGATAGCCCAGTACTTTTGAAAGAACGAAAAACATGGCTATTTCCTTCGGAAAGAGAGGTTCTCGAGGCGGTCCAACAGTTTCCGCAGGATGTCAAAGTATAGTGTGAGGTACATGATCAGGGACATGGTCCAGATGACCGCCAGGTTAAAGTACAAGGTGTCAATCTTAGCCTTGAGAAAGTGCTTGGCCGGGAGGTAGAATTGGGCGTCAAAGTCAATCAGGTGATCGGGTTCCGGATCCTTGTAGATGGGATAGATCTTCTGAACCAGGCGGCCGTTTGACTCAATAATTCGAAGAGGCTCTTCCAGGTTCTTGACCAGCACGGCAATCGCTTCATTCTGGTGACCGCTCCGGAACCGTTCATAGGCCGCATCACCACCAAAAAGATCCTTCATGGCCTGAATTTTCTTTTGCTTGGCTTTGGTGGCCTTCGCGGCCTCATTGACATAGAACTGTTTCAGTTGTTTAAGGAATGCATGGGTCTTGGCGTAGACCGTCGAGTCGAAGGTCTCAGGTTGCAGCAGGGCCACTTCCAGAAAATTCTTGCGTCCTACGATGGTCAATTCACCGTCAATCTCGTGCTGCAGCAACTGGAGGCTTTCGATGGCCCTTGGCTTGTCGGCATCCGACTTCTGGATATTCAGGTGTGCAAAGTCCAGTTTGGACTCAAGCGTCGGAATGAAGTAGATCCGCTTGTAATCAGACTCGGCAATCGTTCGTTCCAGTTCATAGAACTCTCTTTCATAGCGGTTATCCTTGAATTGGGCAACCATCGCCGCTTCAAAGGCCCAGCGGGAAGCCATAAGATCTCCGACGACCGGAACAGTCTCCTGATTGCCGATGAAAGGATTTAGTTTATCAAACTTTACAACCACACCACTGAGGATAAGCTGTGGAATGAGGAGGATGGGAATAAGGATGTAAATGGTAACGGCGGAATTAAAGGCGGAGGAGATGTTCAGGCCAAGCATGTTGGCGAAGCAGGATACGGTAAACAAGATTCCCCAGTGGATCAGCAACATGCCTTCGATGTGAAGGACAGAATTTCCCACCAGCACGAAGAGGAAAGTTTGTATGGCTGACAGGGTGAACAGGATTGCCATCTTGGAGGCGAGGTAGCTGCCCTTGCTCAGGTGCAGGAAGGCTTCCCGTTTGAGTATTTTTTGGTCACGAATGATCTCTTCCGCGCTTACCGTTAGTCCCATGAAGAGTGCAACGATAACACTCATGAACAGGTAAGCGGGCATGTTGATGTTGCGAAGAAACGCGTACTCCGTATAGACCGGATCCTCGGTATTGTAGTAGTAGGTAATGAAAGCGAGGATGAGGGCCAGGAGCGGGGCCTCCAGGAGGTTGATGGCCAGGTATTGCTTGTTTCCAAGTTTGGACAGCAGGTCGCGAAGACCGAACAGCTTCCATTGCTTCAATCGACCAGGTCGATGCAGGCTGGATACAGGGGCGTCGGCGGAGGGACTGAAGGTGGCTGGCTTGATTCGTGCTGTATAGAACCCGTTCCACTGCTCGGGCGTAATTTTTCGATCGTTGGTAAAGTTTCCATAGTCATCGAGGACCTTGGTCTCGATGATGTTGAATATTTGTTCCGGGTTTACGTTTCCGCATTCCGGGCATTCTCCCTGATCGCTGTTGATCAGGTTGATGTTCTGCTTGAAGAAGGTTATGGCATCGACGGGGTTACCATAATAGATTTGGTAGCCGCCGGTGTCCAGGATCACCAGCTTGTCGAACATCTTGAAAATGTCGGAACTCGGCTGGTGGATGACCGCAAATACCAGTTTGCCTTTCAATGCAAGTTCCTTAAGCAGCTCAATGATGTTTTCAGAATCCCGCGACGAAAGCCCGGAAGTTGGTTCGTCAAGGAAAAGCACGGAAGGTTCCCGCAGCAGTTCCAGACCGATATTCAGGCGTTTACGCTGCCCGCCACTGATCGTTTTCCGGAGCGGTGACCCTACTTTCAGGTCCTTGATTTCCGTGAGCCCCAGGTCCGAAATGGTCTTGAGGACCAATTCGTTGAGTTCGCTTTCGCTGAGGTTATCAAAGCAGAGTTTTCCCGCGAAATACAGATTCTGGTAAACGGTAAGGTCCTCCATCAGCAGGTCGTCCTGGGGGACAAACCCAAAGACACCTTCGATCTTCTCGGGGTTAGCGTGTATGTCGATGGAGTTGAGCAGTACCTGGCCGGCGCTTGGTTTCTCTGATCCATTCAGCACGTGGAGCAGGGTTGACTTGCCGGCTCCGGAGGCGCCCATGAGCGCGATGAGGTTGCCCGATTCCTCGGCCAGGGACACATTGCGAAGTCCAAGTTTGCCATTCTTGAACTGGTAAGAGATATTCTTGGCTTCGAAGGTAGTCCGTGCAGAAGAGCCGGGTTTCTTGAATTGCCCCAGTATTTCACCGAAGTACACGGGTTCCATTCCTTCCCACTTCATGTTAGTGCCTTCCCAACGGATGCTGCTACCCCGGGCCAGGGGGCTGATGTTGGTTGATTTCTGCGGAACCCCGTTGAGGTAAACGTCTTCGGTGCCGATATACTTGAAAAAGAACATGTCGGCCTGGACCAGGTGAAGGATGGCGATCAGGCCGCCGAGATTTTCACGACAGATGTGCTTGCATCGTCCGGGAGGCTCCTTCTCACGGTCAATGACGAGAATGGCGTTGGCGTTGAAGTCACTGCGGTGGTGACCGAGGATGTATTCGGTCATCAGGTTTATTTCTTCTATTCCTACGTTGAGCCCTGTCCCGATGGTTTGTACATAGTGCCGCTCTTTTTCCGAGATTACCCCGTCGGCAAGCACTACGCTCATCAACTCAAGCAGGATGACTGCTTTCTGTTTCTGGGTGACCTCCCGGTTGATTTGCTGGCAAAGTGTTTGAATCGTATGGCCAGCGTCCGGGCCGAGGTCCTTGGCAAAGGCATCAAAATAGGCCATGCTTTCAATGACCGACTTCCGGCCCAGGTGGTCGTGGAGGAAGGCAAGGATGTGATCGCGCTCCTGTTGCGTTATTTCGCCGTCTTTGGCGACGATAGCGAACAAACGCAGGATAGCTCGTAGTACGGGTTCACTCATGGTAGGGGTGTGGGTAAGGTATTCCGAAAATAGAAAAGGGATTGGTTAATGCCAATCCCTTTTCAGTGGAGTTTACGTTGTCTTACCGTGTGATGTCGGCGCGAATCTTTTCGATGGTACGGGACACACCGGCAAGCGTCTGATCATTGAACTGGAGATTGCCGGAGTTCTGACGGATCTGCTCCTGCAGCGGCTCCAGCGCATCGTAGGCGGCTTCAAGTTCCTTCCAGTCGGCCAGAATTTGAATGACGCGGCTGGTCTGATCGACCTTGGTTAACATGTCACGCACTTCCTTTACAGAACTACGCTGCTTCAGGACAAGTTCGATGAGCGGGGTAAGGATTTGCATGCGCTGGGCTGCATCGCTGAAGGCGGCTTTGGGATACGTGTTAATGATCCCGGTAGCGAGGTACATGCTTTCGACAAAGCTGCCCGTAATGATGAGGGCACCGATCTTGCTGTTTGCGCCACTTCCTACATAGGCGGCTGCATCGTCAACAGCCTTATCCAGAATTTGGGTGAGGGAGTCACGGTTGCCGATGTTTTGTTCAACGCGCTTAGCCATCTCCGGATCAAACCCGGTGAGGATGCCCAGCTCGTCCGCCAAACGCTTGCAGGTCTGGAAGTAATCCATAGACTCCTGCGTCTTATCGTAGGATGCCAGGTATCCCATGTCAGCAGCGAACACACCAAGGTTGAGTGCAGCATCATCGGGCTTAGAGATGTAGGAATCTACTTTTTCGCGGCCGTTTATCAGGAGTTGATTGTATTCGG
>JAYRXB010000070.1:0-2898 GCA_041917735.1 Cyclobacteriaceae bacterium | reverse complement strand
GTCGGGCCTCTTTTCACCCATAGGGCAGGTTTTGGCCGTTTTTTGCCGGCGGAAAGCTACGCTGGCCCCCCCTATCGGTAAGGGCACATGAACCATCCATGCTGTCGTAGAGAGCTGCGGAGAATAATAATCATTATTTCCAGTGTCAGCTGACTATATCGACCGGTAATCAGTCCATCCGATCCAGAAGCATGAAGATACCTCGCACCACCGAAATAGATCATAGGAATGATGGCACGTCGTCCCTGAACAGGGGATGGGTCTCAACCAGCTACTCAAGGCGCAATTCGTGCTCCGCGCGGTAACCGTCGTCCGTACTCTTGCCAGCCAGATCGCACCGGCCTGGGGGCTTTTAAGCCAGCACTGCCCATGGGAGAGCCTATCGCTGGCCGATACAGTCGGGTGTGGCGGACATGCTTAATCTAGCCCAGGTTAAGGGCCATGTAGTTATCACGCTTGTGCTGTTCAAATCCTTCGCCTGTCGCACATCGCTTATTGCAGGTAGGACATTGCACCTTCGTGTCATTTCCCCTCGCGCCCTACGGCCACCACGGACGCCAATTCGATCCCAAAACGAGCTGCGCGTCTCTTCTTCGTCGTCCTTTGCTACAAGCAGGCCGTTTTCATCAACGCAGTTATTTCGGACCATCGCGTACAAGCCTTTGTTCGCAAGTGGTTACATGTGTTTCGTCAGCACCGACGCCCTTGATGGCCGCGTGGCCTTCCGCGTCCGGCCATACACTACTCGAATTTCAATTTGGGCAACTCGTCAACCAAACATACCGTTTGCATGCTGACGTTGATCACGCTCAACAGCAGGTCCAAGATGTAGCGTGGATTGCCAACCTCCTTCGCCCAGTCGTTAGGATCGTTGGTGATGCCACTCTCTGCGTGAGTGGTTACCTGATACCGATCCATCACCCAATCAATCGCGGATTTGCCATTGACCACATACTCGTACGCCTTCTCGGGGATATTGGAAAGCGTGATCCGGCTGTTGTAGATGATGGTGTCTTTTTGACCCTTTGCGGGGAAGCGTAACTTTTCAACTGCATAGAACTTGCCATCATCACCTTCGACAGTTACACCTGGATAGGCCGGAACAGCCTCATAGTTGATATGCAACTCGGCCAGTTGCCGGCCGGTCTTGCTGAATTTCCAAAACTCACGCACGTCCTCCACAAGCGGTAGGCGCGGCAGGGATTTCCTTAGGTCGTTGGCGAAGGTGCTGCGGTATTCCGGGCTGTGCAGTAGGCCGTACACGTAATAGAAAATATCCTCTTTGGTCACGTTCTTTCCGTACTGCTTGTTTCCGCGCTCCAATATGAAATCAGAAACGCCATCGCGGCGAATGTAGTCGGCTTCTCCAACAGAGTCCCACAGGGTGGGGGTCTGTCTATTTCGTTCTTCGTAATAATAGAGCGGAAAGCACTGACCGTTAAATTGAAGCTGTCGATCTGGAATGCAGTTTGTAATGACGGTGGTGAAATCTCTGGTGCCACCCGAGCCCGACACGCAAATGAGCATATTTTCCGAGTCTGGCTTGGGAAATAACGACGGCAATTGATACCGGCTCCAGTTCAGGTATTTGTCAAAATACAAGTTCTGCAGGCAAAAGGGTCGATAAAGACCTCGTCGCACTGAAGCTGGGTCGAATGTTATCTCTCTAAACTTTGACGCATCGTCTATCAGCCCTTGATCCCACTTTATCTCGGCCGGATTAGTCGATACTATCTCTTCAATTCTCGCGTTTGAGTCACTCTGTACTCTCCTGGCGTATCGGTCAACCTCGCCATTGTAGAAATGGATCATCCTGCTTACTTGAGAGATAAGTTGTTTCTTGGAGAAGTTATAGACCCAATTTTCCCGGTTAGTAATAACGCCAGCCGAAAATCGGCTAAAGACCACATGCGGGGTTCTATTTTTGTTCCCAAACTCAATGTAAGACTCAAACACCTGGGAATTTCTTTGGTTGATCCAATCACCTTGCTCGTTAGGCTGCAAGGTCTCCCACGTCATCCCAAGATTGGCAATCGAAGCGAATCGCCCAATGATCGCCAATTTCTCTTCTCGGCTCAAGTAATCACCAATATCGCGATAGTGGATGACCGCCCTTGACACCTCAGCCGAAGGTTTCTTTACTAGAAATGTGATCGCGATTGGTGCACGTGAGCCGCCACCAAACACGTTGCCCGCTTCTCTTTGCCTCAATTCGCCTTGCGTACGGGCATTGCCACGCAAGTTAAAAACCCAGATACTAGAAAACTCCCTTTCAAGCACCATTCGAAAGCCGGCCGTTGCCTGCCCATCAATCCAAGAACCATTCGAAATGAAAGCAATAACTCCGCCATGCTGAGGATCTAGTCGGTCGGCACTCCAGCGAAATGCCTTAATATAGGCATCATATAGAGCCCGCTTCATAGCTGTAGTGTTGGCAGCATAAGTATCTTCGATACGTTTCTCAAGGCCAGGGTAGGTCTGGTTTTGAGCCATATCGTGATAGTCTTTTTGTCCTACCGAATAGGGTGGATTCCCGATGATCACGCGCAGCGGCGCCTTCTTCTGTCTGACAACTCGATCTGAATTGCGCGGAAACATCTCAGAGAACAGCTCAGTGCCTTCGCCCGTCTCACCCAATTGGAAGGTGTCAGTCAGTACAATCCCTTCGAAAGGCGTGTAGTGCTCTTTGCCGACTCCATCATCATCGCCGGGGGTAGCATCATGGTAAGCATTCTCGATATTCACAGCGGCGATGTAATAGACTTCATTGAAAATAGGGTACGCTTGAGGCATGCCGGAATATACGACCCTCAAGAAGAACCCGCGAAAGCTACTGGCACTGACCGGCTTGACCAAAGCCGAGTTCGAAGAAGCCCTGCCGGCCTTTCGGGAGGCTCT
>JAYRXB010000069.1:0-5132 GCA_041917735.1 Cyclobacteriaceae bacterium | reverse complement strand
GTAAGGTCCCTTGGCCTTTTCCATGAACAGGTTGTTGGATTTGAACATCGCCATCCGGTTGTTGTAGTAGCCATACAGGAGGGGATGGGTCAGGTCAACTTCTGCCTCCACGATGGCACCGCTGGTTTCCTGGGCCCTCACCGCATCCTGGATCTCCCCGTAGGGCCGTGCTGATACTTCTTTTTTGGCTTCGGCGTCCGTCAAGGGCCGCATGTCAAACTTGCCCAGGCCGGCCGATGAAAACCAGTTGAGTGCTTGCTCAAACCCAATTACCACGCCGCCATTCTGGATCCATGCCTTAAGCTTCTCCTTGGCGGCATCACTGATGGAGTTGTACGACCCGGCGGGGAAAATCAGTGTATTGTACCGGTTCAGGCTTGTAGTGTTGAAGACAGCGACCGGAAGGCATGTAATCGGTATGTTGAAGCGCTGATCCATGAGGTGCCAGATTTCGCCCGCATCCGTGGGGGAGACACCCCCAAAGCCGGGACCCCCGTCTACCAGCATGGCGATGCTTGGCTTGGACAACACCTGGAACGAACTGCTGCCGAGGCTTACGCCCCGGTAGTCGAGCCCGGTCTGAAAACTGTACATGTCTATGCCATCCTTCTCGGCAATTTCGCGCAGGTATACCTCAATCTGCTCGGGTGCTTTGTCCTGGTTGTCCAACGGTACGAGAATGCTGCCCGCATCAAAACGTTTGCCGGAGGAATGGTAAAACGCTTCTGACGATACCTTGACACGGATGCCATGACTGACGAGCCGGTAAAGGGCCCTGGGCGAGTAGTATCCATACGTTTCAAACGCATAAGCATAGCGCGTCTTATCACCGATCATTTTTCCGGATGGCATCCCCACTTCCTTCACTTTGGCGCCAAGCGAAGGCGCTGCCTTCAGTTCCTCATAATCAAGTCCGAACGCCAGGGGAAGGGTCCAGCTGCTGATGTCATAGAATATGCTGTCCTTGAATTGCGTCATCCGACTGAACATACCCTTAATCAACCGGTATTTCGGCTGATTCAACGGAACCAGATAACTCGCGTCGGCCGGGTAAGATTTGTTGTTGATGGTAGCAGATCCGGATGCGCTGTAGACATCAACCTGGTGGCGTTGAAGAATGTCCAACAGGTGATAGGTCCGCGCTTTGTCACGGGAAGTGAACAGGTACGCCTTCACCGGATCTTTGGCGGCCTCGGTAAGTGCACTTTTATAGAAGTCGCGCTGGTAGTTCAGCAAATCCTCCCGGAGCTCATTCACAGCCTTCAGTGAACTGAGCATCGTGACAAAATGGTTGCGAATGGTGAATGGAAACGTAAGAATTCCGTTGACACTTTCCTGCGCATGGCCGCGTGAGCTGGCCTGCTCGAAGAGTATACCCACCGCCCCTTCGACGTCAGGGTAGGTTGATCCCTTGCCGTAGTAGAAGTCATCGTAGCCTTCCTGGGTAAAGTAAAGTGATCCGATCTGGTCAAGGGCTTTGGCGTGGTACTCGCCCATCTTTCGCGTGAGCTCCTGATTTCTTTCGGGTGTTATTGGGTTTACGCGCGTAGGTTCGCCAGGCATGAAAAAGAACGTGGCATTCGTGCCTTGCTCGTGGTGATCGGTAAGCACATTGGGTTTCCAGCGCTGAAATTGCGTAATGCGTGCCTGGGATTCAGGAAGCTGGGCCACCAGCCAATCGCGGTTCAGGTCAAACCAATAATGATTGAAACGACCTCCGGGCCACGCTTCGTTGTGTTCCATGTCATTGGGATCGGGGGAAATCAACTTGCTCTTGCGCGAGTTTGCCCAACTGGAGAAGCGGGCCAGCCCATCCGGATTGAAACTGGGGTCAAAGAGAATTACCGTATTCTGCAGAAAGCCTTCAATTTCGGGACCTTGCGCGGCAGCGAGGTAATAGGCCATCACCAGGCCGGCGTTGGCCCCGCTGGGTTCGTTACCATGAATGCTGCACCCCAGGTAGAACACCGATGGCATATTCTTGGTGTTGAGGCTTCCGGATGATGCCGGATCGGAAAGGAGCAGGTGCTGTTTGCGTATCTCCTCGATATTTTGGTGGTTTTTTGGCGACGTTACCGTAAGCAAAAGGAGAGGCCGTGCCTCGTAGGTCTGCCCGGTGATTTCAAGGCTTATTCGATCAGAAGCCTTGTCCAGGGCGACCATATAGTTCACCAGCCGGTCGTGGCTAATGTGCCATTCACCCACCTCGTGGCCGATCACTGCGGCGGGCGTGGGGATAGCCGGGTCCAGCCGGACGCCATCCGGAAGGTAGTAGCCCAGATCGACCTGTGCCAACGAAGAAAAACCAGCGAATAGGAGGGCAAAAGCGAGGAGTCTCATGGGTTTTGCTTGAAGTATTAGTTGAATACAAGGTTACCATTCTCCAATCATTCAATCAAGAAACTTCCATAAGCGGCTGTGCTGGGGTCAACGCCATGTTAATCTTTTGTTCGTAACATTTAACGGGTGGGTAAAGCGGTCGTCCCGGGAAAAACGATAGTTTTGTTGGTCAAAAAATTCCACCAAATCCCCAATCCTATGAGGAGAATTCTACAGTTCATGGTTGTTGTCCTGCTGGCAACCCCGCTCGGTGTTGCTGCTCAGGGCGTGACCACCGCGAGCCTTACCGGTATCGTGAAAGACAAATCGGGAGAGGTTATTCCCGGTGCCAACGTTGTGGTAACCCACGTGCCTTCGGGTACAACGTATGGCGCGGCTTCCCGTGTTGATGGCCATTACAACATTGAGGGCATGCGCGTAGGCGGGCCCTTCACGATCAAAGTATCCTTTGTCGGGTACAAGGAGCAAGTCCAGGATGAGGTTTACCTTGAACTGGGCCAAACCCTCATTTTGAACTACGACCTGATTTCTGAAGCCACGGAGCTGCAGGCAGTCGTAATCACCGGCGTTCAGGACGCCATTCTCAACTCCGAGAAGATCGGGGCCTCTTCTAACTTCTCCAATCGTGCGATCACCCGGCTGCCTTCTATCGGCCGCGACTTCCGCGACATTACCCGTTTGACTCCTCAGGCTGGTGGTGGTACCTTCACGTTCGGAGGCCGTAGCAACCTCTACAATAACCTCACCATCGACGGGGCCACCATGAACAACGTGTTCGGCCTCAACCCGCTGCCGGGCGGCCAGTCTTCCGTGACTCCCTTCAGTATGGACGCCATCCAGGAGATGAGCGTTTCGCTTTCACCCTATGATGTACGGCAAGGTAACTTCACCGGCGCCGGGATCAGCGCCATCACCCGAAGCGGTACCAACGAGCTCAGCGGTTCGGCCTACTATTTCTTCCGGTCGCAGAGTTTCGTGGGCACCAAGATTGACGGTACTGAAGCGCCAGTGCCGAACTTCGATTTCAAAAACTACGGCTTCCGCCTCGGTGGCCCAATTATCAAGGACAAGCTCTTCTATTTTGTAAACGTAGAGTTCGAACAACGTTCCGATCCGGCCTACACCTTCCCGGTTCGGAAAACGGGTGAAAAAACTTCAAGCACCAACACGCAGGCCACCGACGATAACGACCCGGCTACCGGCTTGGCGGGGCTGAGGGATTTTCTGATCACGAATTACAATTACGACCCGGGCGTTTACAAGGATTTGACCCGGGCCACAGAAAGCAAACGCTACGTCATGCGCCTGGATTATAACATCAGCCAAAACCATAAGCTGACCGTGCGTGGAAACATCACCAACGCTTTCCTGGATCAATTCCCGAGCGGCTCGGGTGGCTTCACCGGCGGCCCCACGGGCGGACGAGGCAATTCGAATAACGTTTTGTCATTCTCTTCTTCTTTCTACCGCATCAATAACAACCAATACTCCGGAACGGCCGAACTAAACTCCGTATTTGGCGGCGGCAAGTTCACCAACAACCTGGTAGTAGGGTATACGGCGCTCCGCGACTTCCGTCAGAATGCCGGAGGCCTTGAAGTGCCAAGCATCGCCACGGTGGATATCCTGGGCCCCAACGGCCAGAACATGACCACCTTCGGCCCGGATCCGTTCACCAAGAATAACAAACTCGACCAGGATGTTATCCAATTCAATGACAACTTTACCATCTACCTGAAAGATCATACAGTGTCGGTGGGTACAGCCAACGAATACTACAGTTTCAACAACGTGTTTACCCAGGTGGTAAATGGCAACTACCGGTACAACAGCCTGGCTGACTTCTATGCAGACGCCGATCCCGGTACAACGGCTGCACAGCGTCCGGCCAACTACAACATTCAATACGTAGCGGTTGCCGGTGGGCCCGATGCCACGGCCGCCAAGTGGTCAGCTCTTCAACTCGGATTCTATGCCCAGGATGTTTACAAGGGAATCAAGAACCTGACACTGACCGGCGGTATTCGTGTAGACATTCCCCTGTACTTGTCTGACCTGCCAGTAAACAACTACGTGAATTCCATCAACTTCAACGGCGAGAAGCTTCGTGTTGGAGGATGGCCCACCACGCGCCCGCTGATCTCTCCGCGTATAGGCTTCAACTGGGATGTTAACGGGGATCGTTCAACGCAAATCCGCGGCGGAACCGGCGTGCTTACCGGCCGGGTTCCGTTTGTCTGGCTTTCCAACGCGGTCAGCAACAACGGTCTGTACTTCGGTCAGTTCACGTCAACCACGGTTCCATTCGATCTGACGGGGGATGGACTGCCTTACAACTTCCAGACCAGCCCTTATGTGGCGCCTGAGAAAGACTTTTCCGACCTGGTTGGCGGTAACCCGACCTTGGTAACCAATCCCCTCAACCGGAACTACGGCAGGTCTTCTATCGTCCCGGCCGTGAACACCGTAGCCAAAGACTTTAAGTTTCCCCAAGTATGGCGTACCAGCCTGGCCGTTGACCAGAAGTTGCCTGGTGGCGTTGTAGGGACCTTTGAGTTCATTTATACCAAAGACATCAATGCGGTGTTGATTCGCGACGCGAACCTTCGGCCCGCAGTAGCGACGGTGGCCGGCGATGGACGTCCGCTCTACGGAGCTTCGGGTGCCGACCGTCAGATTTACGGCAACGACCGTCGCTTGTCCGGCGAGGTTGGTCAGGCCCTGGTGCTTGACAATACAGATGAAGGCTATCAATACAGTTTTACGGCCCAGTTTCGCAAGAATTTCTCGCG
>JAYRXB010000068.1:0-3337 GCA_041917735.1 Cyclobacteriaceae bacterium | reverse complement strand
GGGTGTATGTGCACTAACCAATTGCGTAGTTGGGGCGCCTCCGTCATCAAACGTAGGCGAATAGCCAAGCCATTGTGACCGATGAATCGCTGTGATTTTGGTCACCCCATCCAAGCCAGCAAAGGCCGGGTTGAAGTAGAAGTTGTTGAACATGTATTGGGTGAACTGGGGGTCCTGTTGGGCCCAGCCTACCACACTGATGTTCATCAACACAACAAACAGGAACCGCTTCACAAACCGGAATGACTAGGTTTCAAATATAGCCCATTATCGCTTGGTCATGCAGGCGATACCGGCTAAATAACGACTCGGAGTTGATTTCTCTTACTTTCCCAGGTTGGCTTTCTTGATGTAAAGCTCCAGGGCTCCCGTCATTGACGGGGCGTTGGGCAGGGGTGCTTCGATGTCCAGCACCAGGCCAGCCTCGCGAACCGCTTTGGCGGTAGCCGGACCAAAGGCAGCAATCCGGGTATTGTTCTGCTTGAAGTCCGGGAAGTTGGTATAGAGGGAATGGATACCGGAAGGGCTGAAGAATGCGAGAATATCGTAAAAGACTTCCTTCAAGTCTGACAAGTTGGCCGCCACAGTATGGTGTGTGATTGCTTCACAGAACTGGAAGTGGTTGTCCCGCAGAAAGTCGGGTATGTCGTTCTTACGGATATCGGAACATGGAAAGAGGAACTTCTCGTTCTTGTGCTTCTTGATGATTTCCAACAAATCCTGCGTGTCCTTCAGGCCGGTGAATATCTTCCGTTTCCGAATGACGATATACTTCTGCAGGTAATTTGACGTCTGTTCCGAAATGCAGAAATACTTCATCTCCGGCGGCATCTCCACCTTCAGCTCACGACAGAGGGTAAAAAAATGGTCGACGGCATTTCGACTGGTAAATATGACTGCCGTGTAATTGAGTATCTCAACTTTTTGCTTCCTGAACTCCTTTACCGGAACAGGCTCTACCTGAATAAAAGGCCTGAAATCCACCTTCACAGAATACTTTTCAGCAATCTTGAAGTACGGTGATGCAGGGTCGGTGGGTGGTTCCTGTGTGACCAGGATGCTTTTCACTTTGCGCATTCGGTCAGTAACGAGGGAATCAGTCATAGCGGCACGAGTCGATTCACCAATCAATCAAAAGAATATCTTGAACAGGATGACTAACGGAATAAATTCCGAGATGCAAAGGTAGGAAAATAAATGAAAAAAGGAGAGTCGCGACTTTCTTAACAATTTCATCAACACAACGCCTGAACCGAGGGTGAGCAACGCAAGGGCAATGACAATAAGCTGTTCATACCACAGCGGGGAGGCCACACGAAACATGAAAAGAAGCAGGCTCAAGACCGCGAGTACAACCGATGTGAACAGCACAAATCGAAGAAAATTGAAGAATTGAAAGCTGATGGTCTCACGAAAATTGAACAACGTTGAGAAGGTAAGCACAATGAAGAGTTTGGCGGCCAATAACAACAGGATAAAGCTTGTCAGCTTGAGGCTTACCAACAGGGAGGCACCGAGGGAACTGAATGTGAACGCCCGAGCCGCCGGAAAAAACGGCCCGGAAGAATAGAGAATGGCAGAAAGCAAGAAACCGGTCAGGATAGCGCTGAACAGGTAGAACAACAGGTTTTC
Organism: Cyclobacteriaceae bacterium; assembly: GCA_041917735.1. Lineage (GTDB taxonomy): Bacteria > Bacteroidota > Bacteroidia > Cytophagales > Cyclobacteriaceae > ELB16-189. Next base: position 1,705 of record JAYRXB010000068.1, on the reverse strand, counting down.
ACTGGACGTTATCCGGGACGCCAATTGGGTCTCGTTGCGCTCTGATGATGAGAATATCTTGGAAAAGGAGAAGTAGTCCAGTGTTAGCTGTGGATTCGAACGATAGAGCAAGACAAAAAAGCCGATCAGGAAGATTGCCATGAGGATCGCATAGTCACGAAAATATGTCGGCGGCCGCGGAGACAGCTGAATGCGACCCGAATCATGGTTGTCAGCAGGCGCCATCACCGACGCTTTGACGGTATGCAGAAGGCCGGGGGCATGCACGGCCACCCAAAGACGCTCGCCAAACACTTCACGAAGACTATCCACAGAAAAATGAGCCTCCTCCCGGAATGCCGTCAGCAGCTTTCCATTAATGAAAACGTGTCCGCGTTCCATGCACGAGAGCGCCAGGCTGTGGCCTCCATGCCTCCGGGAATCAATGGAGAAGTACAGGGTACCGGCAGTCTCTAGTTCATCAGCCCGGGGCGTTCGGTAGACCGCGCCGTCAAAGATCTTCCAATCCTCACGGAGGTCTGCCACTTGCACAAGCGTTCCGATCATCAGTAAGGCAGCCAGCGCGATCATGGGGCAAAATTATCTGAAAGTGTCACCATTCGGGAAACAATTCGCAACTTCACGCAAATGGCCGGCCTCTACCTGCACATCCCCTTCTGCAAACAGGCGTGTCACTACTGTGACTTCCATTTTTCCACAGGAACACGGCACGTCGGAGAGGTGGTTGACGCCCTGACAAAAGAACTGAAGCTTCGGAAAGGCTTCCTCGACTCCCCGCTGGAGACGATCTACTTTGGCGGTGGGACCCCCTCGATGCTGGCAGCCGATCAGGTCTCCCATTTACTCGAGCATGCAGCCATGAATTTCAGCATAAGGACAGGTGCTGAGATTACCCTGGAGGCCAACCCCGACGATCTCACACCGGATAAACTCCGCGCATTTCGTGCCGCCGGAATCAACCGCTTGAGCATTGGTATACAGTCCTTTCAGGATGATGTCCTGCGCTACCTTAACCGGGCCCACGATGGTCGCGCAGCCCGTCAATCGCTGGCAGACAGCCGGGAAGCAGGATTCACCAACATCAGCATCGACCTCATCTATGCCATACCCGGGTTAGGACTTGCTAACTGGGAGGCAACGCTGGAACAAGCGGGGGCCTTTCGGCCCGAGCATCTCTCCGCCTATGCGCTTACCATTGAAGAACGTACCGTCTTTGGTCACTTGCTTCGAAAAGGTCGTTTGCCCCGGGTAGAAGACGAACAAGCGGCACAGCAGTTTGAACGTATGCAAGATGTCCTCGAGGGCTTTGGATACGAACACTACGAAATTTCAAACTTCAGTCTACCGGGGCTCCACTCGCGGCACAACAGCAGCTATTGGCTTCAAAAGCAATACCTGGGAGTCGGACCCAGTGCACACTCCTACGATGGACGCCGACGGTATGTGAACATTGCAAACAACGCACGCTATGCGGAGGCCCTCCGTAAAGACCTGATCCCCGCTGAAACCGAGGAACTTACGCCGGTGGAGCGCATAAATGAATACATTCTCACCCGGCTGCGCACCCGGTGGGGGCTCGATCTTCGCATGCTCGCACAGGAACTTGGCGACAACTTCCCGGTCCGCAACGAGGCTATATTGCGTCGTTATGCCGAGGGTGGACTGTTGGTACTCACCAACGAAGCGGTGAAGTTAACCCGCAAAG
>JAYRXB010000067.1:0-2360 GCA_041917735.1 Cyclobacteriaceae bacterium | reverse complement strand
GTACGTGTATTTCAACAACGATGAAGCGTTTGTGAAAGGGATCAACATCAGCCCGTTCGCGCAGGGAACACACTACAACCATGAGGCTGCGCGCGACCGTAAGCTGTTGCTGAAGAAGAGCGAGTTAAAGCGCCTCCGGGCCAAGTCCGAAGAGAAGGGGCTGACCATCGTACCCACCCGGTTGTTCATCAACGACCGCGGTTTTGCCAAACTGGAAATTGCGCTAGCCCGCGGCAAGAAGCTGCACGACAAACGGGAGAGTATCAAGGAGCGCGAGGTCAAGCGTGAATTGCAGCGTACAAAATTTTAAGCTAGCTTCGGATTCATGGCAGTTGTCTATTTCGGGGTTAGCAGGCTTTCCATTATTCCGGTGCGCACGGACCCTGGCCACACGGAAGAGCAATTGACGCAACTGCTTTTTGGCGATCACTACGAGGTGCTGGGACTTTCCCCCGACAAACTGTGGGCCAACATCCGGGTCCATGCCGACCAGGTCGAGGGCTGGATTGACTTGCGCCAGCACCACGCCATTTCGGAAGAGTATTTTCAGCAGATCAATAAGACAGAGTACAAGATCACCACGGATGTGGCGACGGCGGTGCTCTACAAAAAGGCACCCCTCACCATTGTGATGGGAAGCATCGTGCCCGTTTCCAGCTCGGAGCTGTTCAAGATCGAAGAGCAATTCGCCTTCAATGGCGAGTCAAAGAGCCTGGGACAGCGCCGTGACACGGAGTTCCTGATCCAGACAGCAAAGAAGTATGTCGGATCCCCGTTCCAGTGGGGAGGCAAATCGCCCTTTGGCATCGACGCACCCGGACTTATTCAAATGGTCTTTCGCATCGGCGGCTATTCCCTGCCGCGGACGCTGAAACAGCAGGCTGCCCACGGGAAGAAGTTGGGTGCCCTGGCTGAGGCCCAGCCGGGTGACCTTGCCTTCTTCACCACTAAGGGCAACGCGCCGGCGCATGTCGGGCTCGTGCTGGGCGACGACAAGGTGCTGCATGCCTTCGGCCAGGTGCGGGTCGACAGCCTCACCGAAGAGGGGATACTCGTGCCGGATACAAAGATTTACACCCACTTTCTGCATTCCGTTCGCCGGGTGACAGGTTGAGACCCGGGGCATGTCCCTTGTTTCGTGATGGTATTGCGGCTATCTTTTCAGCATGGATAGCCGTGTGTTGGTCTTGAATCAGGATTACAGCCCGCTCATGGTCTGCTCGGTGGAGCGTGCCTTTGTGCTCGTTTACCTCAATAAGAGCGAGATGATCCGTTCCGCCAACGGTCATCAGCTGCGGAGCATTACGCGCAGCTTTCCCATGCCGTCCGTGATCCGCCTCAACCGGTATGTACATGCCCCCTACAAAGGTGTCACCCTTTCGCGTCAGAATATTTTCAAGCGCGACAACTTCGAGTGTGTCTATTGCGGAACTCGGCGCGAGCTGACACTGGATCACGTGATCCCCAGTTCCCGCGGCGGAGCACATTCGTGGACCAACCTGGTGACAGCCTGCAAGCGCTGCAATACCCGAAAGGGAGACTTTACGCCGGAGGAAGCAGAGATGACCATGCGGCAGAGTCCGTTCAAACCGTCCTACACCCTTTTCCTCCGCGACCTGTCGGGGATGAACCAGAAGGAGTGGGACGAATTCCTCGCCTGACTGCGCGCGCCTAGAAACGCATCGTGAATGTCGTTCGGACACCCGGCTCGGAAGAAACGGTGAGCGCCCCGTTGTGCATTTGCATGATTTGCCGTGAAAGGCTGAGCCCGATACCGGATCCGGATTTCTTGGTCGTAAAGAAAGGTACAAACACTTTGTTGAGCGCTTCCTGGATGATTCCTGGCCCGTTGTCGGTGACGTCAATGACGACGTGGTTCATGGCATAGTAGCCGGTTACTTCGATGCGCGCCTGGGGCGTATCGGCCAGCGCCTCCCAGGAGTTCTTGATCAGGTTGATCAACACCTGCTCAATCATTTCTTCATCCGCCTGGATCGACAGGAACTCCGATTCGCAGGCGTAAATCAATTCGACCGGTGTTTTTTTGATCTCCGGCCGGAGCAGTTGTACGACGCGTTCAATGAACGCCTTGACATTGACGGTCTTGATGCTTGGTTGGGGGAGGGAGGTGTACTCCCGGTAGGCATCGATAAACTTGATGAGCCCTTTGCTCCGGTTTTCGATGGTTGACAGTCCCTCGCGGAGATCTTCGGCGCCCTCTTCCCGTAACTCGTAGTGGGTGTTCTTACGGGTCATGTCGTGGTCAAGGATCTCACGCAGGGTAGAAGTCAGCGACGAAATGGGCGTAATGGAGTTCATGATCTCGTGCCGCAGTACGCGCGTGAGGTTCTGCCATGCCT
>JAYRXB010000066.1:0-4459 GCA_041917735.1 Cyclobacteriaceae bacterium | reverse complement strand
TTTGCCCGGCAGGCGCGGCGAAAGCGGATCATCACGGCAGCCCTGATGATCATGCCAATACTTTTGGCCAGCCGGTGGCTACAGTAGCTGGTGATCAACCCTACCCTGAACTCACCAACCCGTTAACGTCCGGTTAACACTTTTTACCAATCCCATAACAACTGTGGCTGTGCCTGTTGCACATTTTTGTGTCAAACGCACAACCTCATGAAATCCCTAATCTTCAGCTTCCTCTTTCTTTCCTTAGTCACCTCCGCGCAAACACCATTTCGCTTCCAACGCATCACCTCCACGCCTGAGATTTCGTTTGTCCAGTTGGATTCGGCCAAAGGTGTGCGGTCGACCGTCATCGAATACCCGAAGTTCCTTGTGGTGATTGAACTGCCCATGATCGATGAAGGTGCCGGCCGGTCTACGCAGCTTACGGAAGACGTTGCTAAAGCCCGGCGCTACCTCCAGTACCTGAACACCGAATACAAGAAGCCGGTAAAGTACGTCCTCAGCACCCACTGGCACCTGCACAGCCTTTCCGGCATCACACCCTTTTTTGAACACGGCGCCCACTTGGTGGTCGCGAAGTCAAACTGGCAGTACAGCCTCCGGGAAGGCTTGCTATCCGCTTCCGAGGCCGCACGTTACCTGAAACAAGTGATCACCGTCACACGCGACACCGTGCTGCTGGCCAAATCGACTAACCCCATCGATGTGTGGCTGCTCGATGAAGGCTATCGCTTCAAGCCAACCAAGGACTACCTCTTCTTCTACTTCCCGAAAAGCAAATCGCTCTACGCCTCCTGCATGTGCGCCATGAATACCGTCGACTTCAGCCAGCAGCCGCAATTCACGTACAACAGTCGCGTGAGTGACCTGGACCGCGCCATCCGCGAAAGGAAGGCGACGGTGGATCAATTGATTAAGCTCACGGCAGAGTACGACCCCAAGGCCGGCACGTACCGCGACCCGGTCTTCTCCCAGTCGTACTTTTCCGAATTCAAACAACGCGGAACGCCGATGCATGAAATCGTGGAAGCCTATGCCTCTACTTCCCTGAACATACTTACCTACAGGAGAGACAGCCTGCAGGAAGCCCTGATCCGCCGGCCGGTGTCAGCATCGGTTATGAACCAGGTTGTGTACGAGTGTCTCCGGCAAAGAGCCTTTCCGCAGGCGGTGGCCTGGGCACACGTGCTTAATCAATGCTACCCCGGCGACCTGAACTACATCGATACCCTGGGTGAAGCGTACTTTCAAGCCGGCAATACACCGATGGCCGAGCACTACGGTCGATTGCTCAGCCAGAAAGACACCAAAAAATTCCCGGATCCCCTGGCAACCTGGGCGAAGAACAAATTGAATTGAAACGATTGTCCACCTATTCCACTTAAGTATTCCAATAGACTTGAATTACATCACTCAAAACCCTTAGCTTCACTGGACAAAACGACAACACCCGTTCTACAAGTCAATGAATCACAAGGCGCTCCTTACGGTCATCAGCAAGGCCTTCGGATTCTATTTCATGATTTTGACGGTATTTGCCATAAGGGATCTTCTACTCTATAACGCTGACTTGCTACTTAGCCCTTACAAGATTACCCCGGACAACCTCAACCTCTTGTATCTACTGGGTAGGAGCCTCTTCCAAATTCTCTTTTGCTCCATTGGATCCTGGATCCTCATTGCCCCGGTCTGAACAAATTGCAGGCAGGCTATCAAGAAAGTCGAATGACCAAATTCAACCTAATGTCACCAAATCCGACCTAATCGAACTGCTTCTGATTGGAATTGGCATTTTGGCCGTTATTAATGCAATACCCGAACTACTCAACAAGCTGACACACTACCTCTATTTCAACGAGTTTGGCCGGGTTGAAAAAGATCTATTTTGGGACAGTCAGAATAGAAAAGCTGAAATAATCTATTCAATATTCAAGTTGGCCGTTGGAATCCTCCTGGTAACAAACGCCCGACAAATCGCAGGGCGGCTACCAAGAACGGATGCTAAAGCTGAAGACTGAGCGAACAGTCGCAACACAACTCGAATGAGATACTTACTCCGACTCACGCACTGGCAGCTATTCCTGGCGACCACAGGCTCTTTGACTCTGGCAGAGACGTTAGGAGATGCAGACTCAAGACTCGGTAAGACCATTGAGATCACCGCTGGTTTGATGGCAGTCGGCATCCTGTTTGGCTGGATATGGGCAATTACGAATTGTCTTCATTCCAAATTACCAAACCCCAAGGAGATGAAACTTTGGATATTCCGCCCCCTGTTCTTCATGGCATTGACGATCCTGGTCTTGATGCTTTGGCTATTTAAGTTCAATCAATCAACAACGCAGAACGAACTCCCGGTCGCACTTCTACTGCTTGCCGCGGTTACTTACTTGGCTCTCATGGCCTTCACGGTACTATTTGCTGCCAAAACACTCAAAAGCGTGGAGATGAGCCGGTCAACGACGATCGACGAATATGGCGACTATGCATTCTTGATCTGGATGATTCCTATCGGAGTATGGTTTCTCCAGCCAAGGCTAAACAAACTAACAGACAAGGAAACCCTAACCGGCAGCACAACCACATCAGGGCATTCGAAATCAAACTAAATTCCCTAACTTCGGTTACACAGTGCCTTCCTTGAACCCAAATGGCCGGTAAGCATGTGGAGAGACCTTATACTAATCTTCTCCTTTGTTGTTGTAGTTTTTAGCCTGTTACAACTAAGGTTGGACCGCAATCACCTGTTGACCAATGTGGGGTGGCTCCTGAATCTACTCCTTGTGGTGGTCTTGGTTATGCAGATGATGGAATCAGACTTTTTCCATCAAAACGAAATGTTGCTCCGAATATTCTCCTGGGCTTGCTTCGGCTTGCTTGTTTGGGTTCATACCCGACTCAAAAGAAATAGAACGTCTACTAAGGAATAGCAGGAACTTGCAATCCAACCAGGTGCAACGAAGTGATCCACCGGGCTACAAAATGAGACCCTTACTGACTTATATGTTGCTCACGATCTGTTTTGTTGCGCATGGGCAAGCCCCCGCAGTGAGCCTACGTCAACATCATCGACGACGCGTTTCTATTCTGGGGCAATGCCTTTAAAGAAGAGTACACAAAAAGCACCATCGCGCCCGACCCCACCATCATCCAGGCAACCACGAAAGTTGAATGGAGAAACCCTCCATTGGAAAAAATTGAAGCGTTGAAAGCAGGCTTTAAGAACTCCCCCACCCGCTGACGACCGGCAGATGCAAGGAAAGTCAGACTGCTTTCAAACAAAACAGTTGCAGTAGGGTTAAGGTGATATGGCATCTATCCTCCTCGTCGGAGCGTCGTCGGGCATCGGCGCGGCCCTGGCAAAACAACTCATCGCCTCAGGGCACCAGGTCTACGGGACCTATCGTTCAAAATCCACGGCACCCGCTCAAGGATTTGCAGGCTGGCAACCGCTCAACGTGTTGGATGAATCCCCGGATGTTGGCTTTCTGCCCGACACCCTCGACGGGCTTGTCTATTGCCCGGGATCGGTCAACCTGAAACCCTTCGCCCGAATCAAGCCGGAAGACTTTGCGGCCGACTACCAACTGCAACTGGTCGGCGTCGTCAAAGTGATCCAGGCCTGCCTGCCTCGTCTGAAAAATTCAGCACAGGGTTCGATCGTGTTATTCTCGACTGTAGCGGTACAAACCGGCTTCAACTTTCATTCGTTGGTCTCCTCATCCAAAGGCGCCGTGGAAGGGCTAACCAAAGCGCTCGCCGCTGAACTTGCGCCGAAGATACGGGTCAACTGCATTGCGCCTTCCATCACCGACACGCCGCTGGCCGCCGCGTTGCTGAACACGGAAGAAAAGAAGGAAGCCAATGCCCAGCGGCACCCGTTGAAGAAAATCGGGAAGCCCGAAGACGTTGCCCATCTCGCCGCCTTTCTCGTTTCTGACCAATCCAGCTGGATCACCGGCCAGGTTTTGCATGCTGATGGGGGTATGTCTAGTCTGAAGGTATAGGGATGGAAAGATGGCAGTTGATCTTGGATTCGAACCTGAAATCCCCTTGAATGCGGAATGTGTGTTCCGAGTATCTTGCGGTTCGAAGATGAGAACTTTTGTAGCAATCGCCGTCCTACTGATGTGCTCAATGCCTGCGCACGGCCAGGACACCCTTCGCTTACTTTCCTGGAACATCCAGATGCTTCCCTTCCCGGCGCCCCCGCACGGGAAAGCCAAGCGGGCACGCGCCATTGCCTCTATTCTCCAGGAGCAACGCTATGACATCGTCGTTTTTCAGGAAGCCTTCAAGCATCGCAGTCGGCGTATCCTGCGGAGGGAACTGAAACAAGTTTTCCCGCACCAAACGCCGGTACTCAATCAAAAGACAATTTCCATCAAGACCAACGGCGGCGTGATGATCTTCAGCCGACATCCCATCAACGCCGTGCACGAAATCCGCTTTACCCAAC
>JAYRXB010000065.1:0-3075 GCA_041917735.1 Cyclobacteriaceae bacterium | reverse complement strand
GCCTCGCCGAAATCTTTTGCGACGGAAAACCTGACGATTTTTTTAAGTCGCTAATCCTGAATGATTAACGCCCAACAGTCTTAATTTGCACTTTCATGCGTACCCTGGCGCTGATTTTATGCCTGCTTTGGGCGTCCCCCGGTTGGAGCCAACTCAACAACCGGGCTTTTGAAGACCGGCTGGCCATCGAGCCGGCCGATTCGGGGAAACTGTTTGCAGGCATCAATGCCCTGGGCTTCTTCAAGAATAACGAGTACCGGCAGACCATTATTGAAGGCTATACCCTCTTTGGCTACCAGTTTCAACCTTTCCTGTCTTACCACCTCGCACCCAACATTCGAATCGACGCGGGAGCGTTTCTGCAGAAGGACTTTGGCAACGATGCCTATTCTACCGCAGCGCCCCTGTTCACCATCAAGTGGCAAAAGGACGATTTGGCTATCCTGTTCGGCAACCTGGAGGGCAGTCTCAATCACCGGCTCATCGAGCCGTTGTATGACTTCGAGCGGGTTCTCAACCGGCGGTTGGAAACGGGTGTGCAGTTTCTGCTCCAGCGCGATGGCCTGTTTGCCGATGCCTGGTTCGATTGGCAGTACATGCAGTACTGGAACGACCCGCGGCAGGAACAGTTTGTGGCCGGCCTGTCTCTTCAAAAGCGTGTATTGAAATGGAAGTCAGGGGCACTGGATATTCCGTTGCAGGTAACGGCCCGCCACCAGGGCGGTCAGTTGGATACTGCCGGTCAGCCCATCCAGACGGTTGTCAATTCCGCGATCGGTTTCGTGGCAACATCGTACCGTGAGGGTTTCGTCAAAGAAGCGACGATGAGCGGTTACTATGTCTTCGACAAGGACCTTTCGCTTACCAAGCAACCTTACGTGGATGGCGACGGTGTTTACGTCAATGCCGGCATCACGACATCGATAGGATTGGAGGTTATGGCCACGTATTGGCAGGCGCGTGAATTTCTTTCCTTCCAGGGTGGACAGATTTACCCCGCCATCTCTCCGCAGGACGGTGTGACCCTGCAGCCTTCGCCGCAGCTGGCGATGCTCCGTTTTCTTTATAATTATTCGCTGGGAGATGGCTTGGTCCTTTCGGTTCGGTATGAACCCTACTATGACCTCGCCTTCAAAACATTTCAGTATTCGTATGGTTTTTACCTTAACTACCGCGCCCGCTATTTCCTCGCCAAACCCCGTCACTAACGAATGCTGAAGCGTGTCCTTGTCGTCGGTTCGATCGTTCTCCTGGCCCTGATCATTTACTATTGGCCCCTGATTACTTATGGGATTGGGCAAGGACTCGGTCAACTCCGAATCATCCGCGAAGCGAGGCCCGTGGAGGAATTCTTGCAAAGCCCAGATTTCCCGGATTCACTGAAGTCGCGCCTCCGCCTCATTCAGCAGGCACGTCGCTATGCCATCGATTCCCTGGGACTGAACGATACCGAAAACTATACTACGCTCTACGACCAGAAAGGAAAGGAGCTGATGTGGGTGGTCATCGCCTGCGAACCGTTCCGGCTTGTTGAGAAGCGCTGGGATTTCCCGGTGATCGGATCAGTTCCCTACAAAGGCTACTTCGACGAGGAGAAGGCAAAGCGGGAACGGGCCGCACTGGAACAGGAGGGGTGGGACGTCGGTATCCGCAACCCGGGCGGCTGGAGCACCCTGGGCTGGTTTACCGATCCGATCCTTAGCGGGATGCTTCGACGCAGCGAAGGAGATCTCGCCAGCCTGATTATCCACGAGATGGTCCACGCCACGATCTATGTGAAGGATAGTTCGGACTTTAATGAGAACCTGGCATCGTTTATCGGCGATCGCGGAGCGGAGTTGTTTTTGCGGCAAGCCTTCGGGGATACGTCCCGGCAATACCAGGAGTACATTCACCAGGATGGGGATTATCGGAAAGTGGCCGATCATATGCTGCGCGGCACGACAAAACTGGATAGCCTCTACAGGACGATGACAGAAGCGGAGCCGTTGCAGAGCAAGAAAGATCGTAAGGAGGCGTTCATTCGTAGCATTGTGGAGGCGTTTGATACCATCACGTTCAGCGACGGGCGCCGCCGGTCCAGCCGCTTTGCCCGCCGACTCCCGAACAACACCTATTTTGTCTCCTTCCGTACGTACGAATCGAAACACGATACGATGCTGGAGGCGTGGAACGAGCGCTTTAACCGCGATCTGAAAAGGATGATCAACTACTACAGGTCGACCTATCCATCCTTGTAAATCGCGATTACATTAAGGTTTTGTTAAGAGAAAGCGTACGTTTACGGTGGTCACTAACTTTGGGTAATTTTGTGCCTTAACGCGCGTGACTCATGGGTAAGAAACCTGCTTACAAAGTGCTGGTAGTCGATGACGAGGAGTCAATCCGCGAACTCCTGACCTACAACCTGGAAAAGGAGGGCTATGAAGTCAAGGTGGCGGCCAACGGCCAACTGGCTGTTGACACGGCCAAGAAGTACAGGCCTGACGTGGTCCTCCTCGATATCATGATGCCCGTTATGGATGGCGTGGAGGCCTGCCGTCAGTTGCGTGCCATGCCGGAATTGCTCAATACCTACATCGTCTTCCTCACAGCTCGGTCGGAGGAGTACTCCGAAGTGGCTGCGTTCAATGTGGGTGCCGATGACTACATCACGAAGCCCATCAAGCCCCGCGCCCTGATGAGCCGCATCCAGGCGCTGCTTCGCCGCGAAACAAAAGGTGCTGCTGAGACGGCCACCACACTTACTCACGGTGACCTGGTCATCGACCGCACCAGCTACACCGTCAGGCTCAAGGGAAAGGAGATCAACTTGCCCAAGAAGGAATTTGAATTGCTCTATTTTCTGGCCCAGCATCCCAACAAGGTTTACAACCGCGACGAGTTGCTGCAGAACATCTGGGGCTCCGATGTCTATGTCCTGGCCCGCACCGTCGACGTTCATATCCGGAAGGTTCGGGAAAAGATCGGCGATGACTACATTGCTACCGTAAAAGGAGTCGGCTACAAATTCAACCTCGCCTAGATGGTCTACAGCGCCCGGTCGATGGCCCTGCTGCTGGCGGTGTTCAAGAT
>JAYRXB010000064.1:0-5266 GCA_041917735.1 Cyclobacteriaceae bacterium | reverse complement strand
GGACGGCGAAAGCAAACAGCACTTCGTGAAACGTTTCAAGATCGAGACGAACACGAACGACAAGGAGTTCAACTTCATTTCCGAAGGCATTGGTTCGCGCCTCGAATATGTGACCACTTCCGACAACCCCGAAGTGGAGCTGGAGGTGGTGAAAGGCAAGAGCAAGGAAAAGGAGAGCGAGGTGGTGAACCTGGAGGATATCATCGATGTCAAGGGCTGGAAGGCCATGGGGAACCGGCTTTCACAGTACAAGGTCACCAAAGTCAAGCCTGTCGACGACGGAGACACGGGCCTTGAAGGTGATGCCGAGGAAGAGGAAGCTCCACCGGTGAAGGGAAAGGTGACGGAGGCCAAGGGGGCGCCGTCGCCAAAAAAAAAATCGGAAGAAAAGCCGGAAAGCAAGCCCGAAAGGCAAAAAGCAGCCCCGGTCCAAGCAAACCTCTTCGGCGAAAGCCCGCAAAAAAAGGCCGTAAAAGGTAAGCCCGTCGCCCCCAAGAAGAAAGGCGACGCCAAGGAAGGTAAGCCGGCGGTGTACACGCCCGGCCAGACCATTGAGCTGGAACTATGACCCTTCCCGACGTGTTACTGTTTTGTGCGTCAATTGCGTGACCTTTGCGCCTTATAGCGTCTTACGCGCTTTTGCGTGAACCCAAGAAAATGCGCCATCTGTCAGCCATAGTCCTTTTGTTCATTGCAATTGTGGCCCACGCCCAGGAGGCTCCCATCATCGCCGAGGGCAAGATCATTGACGCGCTGACACACAAGGGCGTCAAGGCACGGATTCAGTACAAAAGCATCCCAACGGGCAGCATTACCGGTCGTTTCAACGACAGTGTCTTTTCCTTCTCCATCTTCGGTTCGTCCAAGTACCAGATTGTAGCGACCGCTGACGGCTACATCGACGGTACGGCCATCGTGGATCCGAAGACCATGGATGCCAACCGGAAGGTTGTGCGCAATATCATCCTGACCAAGAAGGGCGCCAGCATTGTACTCGAGAACCTGATCTTTGCACAGGGGAAGGCCACCATCAGTCCCGAGTCGTTTCCCAGCCTTGACGAAGTGGTGGTGATGCTCAAAGAACGGGAGACCATCACCGTCCAATTGGAAGGCCACACCGACAACCAGGGCAACGCCAAGTTAAACCTGGAGCTCAGCCAGGACCGTGTAGACAATGTGAAGAAGTATTTTGTATCCAAGGGCATTGCCAAGGATCGCATCAAGACCAAAGCCTTCGGCGGCACACAACCGCTGGTGCAAGGCAACTCACAGGAAGCCCGTGCGAAAAACAGGAGGGTTGAGATGCGGATCCTGACGGAGTAGGCGTCTACCGCGTTTCAAAATACAGGTGATGGTGGTTGGCGCATTTCGGATTGAACCGCGCCTTGCAGGCGGGACACCGGTCCGGAGCGGCGAGGTACGCTTCAATCGTATGCTCGGCACCACAGGCACCGCAAAGGAGAGCCTTCTCGTTCCACCGTGCCGCCGGCCACACCTGCGACGGATGCCCGGCACATTCTTCATGGCATTCAAAACAAGGGTAGTACCGGCCACAGCACGGGAACTTGATGGCCAGGATATCGAGCACGCTGTGGTAGTGGACACAGCGGGTAAGCCCGTCGATCGCCTTGCCGAAGACAAGCACTTTTCCTACCGGTATGAAGCCCTCCGCCGGGGCTGATTTACGACTGTCGGCATCCATTATTTCCTTATCTTTGCAGCCTTAAATATCCAACAATATGCCCGGAACGGAGCTTTTTGGCGCGGAAGAGAAGAAAGAAATTAACGACGTACTGGAGACCGGCATAATGTTCCGGTTCAACCACGAGGCACAGCGCAATAATATTTGGAAAGCGAAGGATTTTGAAGCGGAAGTCCGCAAGGTTACCGGGGCTAAATTTGCCCATGCCGTATCCAGCGGATCCACGGCCGTTTCCTGTGCGCTGGCAGCTGCTGGCGTAGGCGCGGGTGATGAAGTCATCGTGCCGCCTTTCACCTACATCGCCTCGGTGGAAGCCGTCCTTTTCTCCGGCGGCATTCCTGTTTTCGCAGAAATTGATGAGACCTTGTGCCTGAGTGCCAAGGGTATTGAAAAGGTTATCACGAAGAAGACCAAAGCCGTGTTGCTCGTTCACATGTGCGGGCAAATGGCCGACATGCCATCGATCCTCGACGTGGTGAAGCGTCACAACCTGGTGCTCGTGGAAGACGCGGGCCAGGCGTTTGGCGCGAGCTACAAAGGCACCAGCGTCGGGTTGTTCGGCAAGACCGGCTGTTACTCGTTTGACTTTTTCAAGATCGCCACGGCAGGCGAGGGCGGCGTGTTCGTCACCAACGACGAGACGTGCTACAAGCATGCCGACAGCTACAGCGACCACGGTCATGACCACATCGGCAACGTCCGCGGCATGGAGCAGCACCCGATCCTGGGTTTCAACTACCGCATCAGTGAACTGCATGCCGCCATCGGCGCAGCACAGACGCGCAAGGTGCCGCAGATTCTTGCTGCCAACCGCAAGAACAAGTCGTTACTCATGAACTTGCTGAAGGATGTTCCCGGCATCAGCTTTGCGAACATCCCGGACCCTTCCGGTGATTCGTCTACGTTCCTCAACCTGATGCTTCCGGACACCGACGCCGCAAAACGCACGGTCGATGAATTCAATGCGGCCGGCATCGGTGGGTTCAACTACTGGTTCATCAACATGTACCACTTCATCAACCAGTGGGGCCACCTCAAAGACCTCAAGGCTGCGGCGCCGCTGCCGATTCATCACTACGAGAAGCCGCAGGACTACAATAACCTCAGTTTGCCCAAGTCCCAGGAAGTGATCGGCCGCCTGATCTCTTTCGGCATTCGCTGCACCTGGACCGAAGAGGAGGTGCGCACATTGGCTTCCAAGATCCGTACCGCCGTGGGCAAAGCGGTTGCTGAAAAGACGTATGCATAAGAATTTCAAAGGCATCGAGAAGACGGTTTTCGGGCGCGGCGCGTTTTCGCAGCTGGGCTCGATCGTCGAAGCCCGCCGGGAGGAGAATGATCACTTCATGCTCTTCCTCGTCGACAACTATTTCAAAGGCAAGGACCTGGAGCACCGTATTCCTGCCAAACCGGAAGACATCGTGGAATTCATCGATGTAGACCCGGAGGAACCGACAACAAAACAAGTCGATGCCATCCGGGATCGGGTAGTGGCTTCCAAGGGCATTCCTTCCGCCGTGATCGGCATCGGGGGTGGCAGCATCATGGACCTTGCCAAGGCACTGTCGCTCATGTTTACCAACGACGGATCGTCGGTTCAATACCAGGGCCTCAATCTTGTGAAGAAGCCGGGAGTTTACCACATCGGCGTGCCGACCATTTCTGGCACGGGTGCCGAGGTGTCGATGACCGCTGTACTCACCGGTCCGGAAAAGAAACTCGGACTGAAGTGCGAGTGGACCGTCTTCAACCAGGTGGTGCTGGATCCTGAACTCATTGCCTCCGTTCCCCGCGACAAGTGGTTTTACACCGGCATGGATACGTACATCCACTGCATCGAGTCGCGCGACGGTATATTGAACAACGCCTACAGCACCGCTTTCGGTGAGCAGGCCTTGACCCTGTGCCGCGAGATCTATCTCGGCGACCAGGCCGGGCAAACGCCGGAGAACGACGAGAAACTCATGGTGGCCTCGCTGATGGGCGGGCTCAGCCTGACCTATTCCGAAGTGGGTATCGTGCATGCCTTGTCGTACGGGCTCTCCAAGATCCTCGGTACCAAGCACTGCTATGCCAACTGCGTGGCCTTCCAGCACCTCGGCGACTATTATCCCGATGGCGTGGCGGAGTTCAACGCGATGTTGCGCAAGCATCAGATCACCCTTCCCAAGAACTGGTCGAAGGAGTGGAACGAGGAGACCATCACCGCCATGTCCCAGGTGTCGATCAGGCTCGAGCACATGTGGAACCATGCCATCGGCACCGACTGGAAGAGCAAGGTTACCCTGGATACCGTGAAGGATTTATTCCGCAGACTATAAATTGAATCATGAAAAAGCACATTGTTAAAGTAGGAAATATTGAATGCGGCGCTGAACAGTTGTTCGTCATCTCCGGTCCCTGCGTGATCGAAGAGGAGAGCATCATGATGAAGACCGCCGAGAAGCTGAAAGAAGTTTCCGCGCGCCTCAACGTTCCGATCATCTACAAGTCGTCCTTCCAGAAGGATAACCGCAGCTCGGCCAAGTATTACGATGGCCCGGGCCTCGCCAAAGGCGTGAAGATGCTGGCCAAGGTGAAGGAGCAGTTCGGCTTTCCGCTGCTGACCGACATCCACTATCCCGACCAGGCTGCTGCCGCCGCTGAAGTCGTGGACGTACTCCAGATTCCGGCCTACCTCTGCATGCAGACTACGCTCACCGTGGCTGCCGCGAAGACCGGCCGTGTGGTCAACATCAAGCACGGACAGTTCCTGGCGCCTGATAACATGAAGCACCCGGTGAAGAAGGTAGAAGAAGCCGGCAACACCAACATCATCCTGACGGAGCGCGGCTTTACCTTCGGGTACAACGACCTTGTAGTCGATCCCCGCAGTTTCTACCACATGAATAACCTGGGCTACCCGGTGGTGTTCGACATCACCCACAGCATCCGGAAATACGGAATCCCGAGCGCCGACGCCAAAGGTGGCGCGCGCGAGTTCTTGCCCGTTCTTTCCCGTGCGGGCGTAGCTGCCGGTGTCGACGGAGTGTTTGTGGAAACACACCCCGAGCCTTCCAAGGCCCTCTGCGATGCGGCGAGCCAGCTGTGCGTGTACGACCTCGAAGAATTCTTAAAGCCTATCCTTGAACTTCATGCGGTGGAAGTAAAATACCGCGATAAAGCACTTGTTCTAGCCTAACCCTAATCCCACTATGGAATTATACCTCGATTCAGCCGACCTGAAAGAAATTGAAGAAGCCTTCAAACTGGGCTTCCTGGATGGTCTTACCACCACACCCACGTTCATGCACCGCGGCGGCGTTACCGACGTCGACGCCCTCATCGTCAAGCTCAGCAAGATGGTGCCTGTGCTTCAGATCGAAGCCCTCGGCAACACCGCGGAGGAAGTGGTGAAAGAAGCCGAGCGCCAGCTGAAGCTCGGCCTCGATCCGCAGAAGACGGTCTTCAAGATCCCGGTGTCGCTGGAAGGCGTACGCGCCTGCAAGATGCTGCGCGACCGCGGCCTCCTCGTCAACGTGCACCTCGTGTACACGCTCCAGCAGGCCTACATGGCCATGAAAG
>JAYRXB010000063.1:0-10826 GCA_041917735.1 Cyclobacteriaceae bacterium | reverse complement strand
GGCTGCGGCGGGACGTTGATCGCACACATTCAGGCCGGGAAGAAAGTAGGCGTGGTGGACCTTACCCGCGGTGAACTGGGTACACGGGGTACACCGGAGCAACGGGACCAGGAGGCAGCAGCTTCTGCCCAGATCATGGGGCTTTCGGTACGTCATAACCTGGGGCTGCCCGATGGCTTCTTCCAGGATGTACAGGAACACCAGCTCAAGGTAGTCGCCGCCATCCGGGCATTTCGTCCCGAGATTGTGTTGGCCAACGCCCTGTACGACCGTCATCCGGATCATGGCAAGGGTGCCGACATTGCCTATACGTCTTGTTTCCTGGCTGGGCTTGCCAAGGTCGTAACGGCAGATGCGCAAGGTAAGCCGCAAGAGCCCTGGCGACCGAAGGCGCTCTATCACTACATTCAAAGCCAGTTTATCGAGCCTGATTTTGTGGTCGATATATCCTCCGTTTGGGAGCAAAAGATGAGTGCCATCCGCGCATTTAAGTCCCAGTTCTACGACCCGTCCAGCAAAGAACCAGTCACGTATATCTCGACCCCGGAGTTTTTGCGCATGCTTGAATCGCGCGCCATCGAGATGGGTCATGCCATCGGCGTAAAGTACGGCGAGGGATTCTGTACCCGGCGGTGGGTAGGAGTTCGGTCGCTTACCGACCTGATCTAGGGTGCCAGCCGGCTGATCGACCAGCTTTGGTCGTTCTTGATATAGAGTATGCGGTCATGCAAGCGGCTGACGCGTCCCTGCCAGAATTCCACGCTGTGCGGCTCCACCCGATAGCCACCCCATTGTTTGGGTTTAGGCAGGACAGCCTGACTGTCAAAGCGTTTTTCAATTTCCTTCACGCGGTCTTCCAGGATCCTTCGGTTGGCGATCACGCTGCTTTGGGGTGAGGCCCAGGCGCCGATCTGGCTGTCACGCGGGCGGCTCTGGAAATAGGCCGTGGCGGTATCCTCGCTGACGCGGCTGACTGTACCTTCGATGCGCACCTGGCGCTCCAGGTCGGGCCAGAAGAACGTGAGTGCACAAACCGGGTTGGCGTCGAGCTGTGTGCCTTTGCGGCTCTGGTGGTTGGTGTAGAACACGAAGCCGCCGCTTTCGATGCCTTTCAGCAAGACGATGCGTGAGGAGGGAAGCCCGTTCTCCGTCACCGTGCAGAGGTTCATGGCGCTGGGCTCTGCCACCTCCGAGTGGATGGCCTCCTGCAGCCACTTTTCAAACTGCACCAACGGGTGTTTGGCGACCGTGGATTCGTCCAAGGCACCCATCGAATATTCCTTGCGAAGATCAGCCAGCGAAATCATGCAAACCGGTTTACCGCAAAGATGGTGACTCGGCGCGATATTTTTCAGAAGTTCACTTGGCGGTCTGCCGAATGATGAGTTTCTTGGTCACAGGAAACCATGGATTTTTTCAAGTACAAGAACAAGATCAGGCCCGAGAAGGGAAAGCTCCTCATTTCGGAGCCATTTCTTCCGGATCCGAATTTTGAACGGACGATCATCCTGCTTTGTGAGAACAACGAGGAAGGGTCATTCGGTTTTGTACTCAACAAGCCGTCGCTGGCCAACGTCAGCGATGTGATGGATGACATCAAGGATTACAACACGCCCGCGATGGTCGGTGGACCCGTGCAGCAAGACACACTTCACTACCTGCATCGTCATCCCGGCATCGAAGACTCGGTGGAGATCCTGGATGGCATCTACTGGGGAGGTAACTTTGAGCGCGTGCTGTTCCTGCTGGAGACACACCAGCTGGCGCACAAGGATATCCGGTTTTTCCTGGGCTACAGCGGGTGGTCGGCAGGGCAGTTGGAGGAAGAGCTGGAGCAGGATTCCTGGATAGTTTCCGACCAGGCCAGCGAGGAATTGATTTTTGATACCGAGCCCGAGGGGATGTGGAAGAAAACCCTCAAAATTATGGGGGGCCGGTTTTCCGTATACTCAAATTATCCCAAGGACCCGAGGTTGAATTAGAGCCGGAATGGCTAGTTTTGCCTTCCCAAAAGGGCGTACTGCAAATTGAAACGCAATGGAAACTGAAGCGAAAGAAGAAGGGTTGGACGTGGTGCACGAAGCTTCCGCTCCGCTGCCGGATTCGCCCGAAGCCGGGGTGGAAGGTCTCGCTGACGAAGTGCAGGAGACCGACTACTCCCAATTGACCAAGAAGGAACTGGTAGATCTCCTCAAGGACATGGTGCGTGACAGCGACTTCCTGAAGTCGGAGGCATCCTTGCGGGAAATGCGCAGCCGCTTTGAAGACCTCCAGCACCTGGAGAAAACAGAGGCGCTGAAACGGTTCCTCGAAAACGGCGGCACCCTCGACGACTTCGACTACCGGCTGGATGCCCTCGACATTGCGTTCGAAGCCAACTTCAAGTTGTTGCGCAACAAACGGCTCGAACACTTCCGCAACATCGAGCACCAGAAAAACGAGAACCTGGCACGGAAGAAGGAGTTGCTGGACACGTTGCGTCAGCTCATCGATGGAAAGGACGACAAGCACGCCTTCGACAAGTTCAAGGATATCCAGAAGCAGTGGCGCGAGACGGGCCCGGTGCCTGCGGCGCAGGTACGGCCGATGTGGGCAAGCTACCATGCGCTTGTCGACCGCTTCTTTGACAACCGTAACATCTACTTTGAGCTAAAGGAACTCGACCGCAAGAAGAACCTGGAAGCCAAGGTTGAACTTTGCGTGCGGGCGGAAAAGCTTGCCGAAGAAAAGCAGTTGGGCGTGGCCCTTCGCGAACTGCATGAACTTCACGAAGAGTACAAGCACATCGGCCCGGTACCCCGCGAGGAGAAAGACGCACTCTGGGAGCGGTTCCGCAAGGCCACCGACGCCGTATATGAACGCCGCGATGCCGCGGTGGCAACGCAGCATGCCGAATGGACCAAGAACCTGGAGGTGAAGCAAGAGTTGATCCGCAAGGTGACCGAGCTTTCATCGTTCCAGTCCGACCGCATCAAAGAGTGGAACCAACGGACGCAGGAGATCCTGGCGCTGCAGAAGGCATGGGAAGAAATTGGCGGAGTGACCCGCAGCAAGTCTAAGGAGGTCAACAAGCAGTTTTGGTCTTCCTTCAAGTCTTTCTTTGCGTCGAAAGGCAAGTTCTTTTCCAGGCTCGAGGGCGAGCGCAAGGCAAACCTGGAGAAAAAGCGTGAGCTGGTGAAGCAGGCCGAGGCGCTGAAGGAGAATACCGACTGGGACAAGACATCATCGGCGTTGCGCACGCTGCAGGCACAGTGGAAGGAGATAGGACCTGTTCCGGACAAATACCGGGAGTCGATATACGCCGAGTTTAAGGCAGCTTGTGATCATTTCTTCGGGCAGCGCCGCGAACGGTTTGAGGCGGCTGACAAGGAGCAAGCAGACAACCTGACCCGGAAAGAGGCCCTGTGCACGGAGCTGGTGCAAATGGCGGAAGCCAAGTCGGCCACGCTCGAGTTGTTGAAGGAAAAGCAGCGCGCCTTCCAGGCCATTGGATTCGTGCCCCGCAACCAGGCTGCCGCCATCAAGACGCGGTTTGCCCAGGTATTTCAACAGGCGATGAATACACTGGAAGTCACGCAGGCTGAAAAAGACAAGGCCATGCTTGATCTGCAGGTCGAAAGCCTGAAGTCCGACCCGGATGCCGCCTACAAACTGCAGCAGCGGGAGCAGGGACTCCGCAAGCGCATCCAAAAAGAAGAGAACGACATCGCCGTGTTGAAAAATAACCTTGAGTTTTTCGGTCGCAGCAAGAACGCCGAAAAGATGAAGGCGGAGTTCGGCTCCAAGATCGCAACCGCCGAGGCGGAGATTGCCAGCCTGAAGAGCCAGTTGAAGGAGCTCCGGGCCGCATTGCGCGGTGGATAGTGACCGGTAACCAGTGACCGGTAACCAGTGACCAGTAACCAGTGACCGGTAACCAGTGACCAGTAACCAGTGACCAGTAACCTGTGACCAGTTGCTGGTGAGAACTGGACTTGACCGGTATCACAGAACCAAGTTTTCGCAACCCTTACCCCCGGACCCTGGTTCCTGGCACCTGTGCGTCAATGATTTCGGTCATTACTTTCCGGCAGATTGATCGTCTGCGCGGCGCTTGAGTTTGCCTACCTATGCTTTGTAAAAGGAATGTCTCACCCTAAACAAAGCGGTATGAAAATCTTCATCATTTTCGCGTTGTTCCTACTGGCGT
The DNA here is from genome assembly GCA_041917735.1 of Cyclobacteriaceae bacterium. GTDB lineage: Bacteria > Bacteroidota > Bacteroidia > Cytophagales > Cyclobacteriaceae > ELB16-189. The sequence continues at coordinate 6,637 of JAYRXB010000063.1, read as the reverse complement.
CCTTCCTGCCGATCTTGTTTGTTCCACTGCTGGCGCTCACGTTGGTGACACTGGCCATCCTGGCACCTGACCTGCTGAGTCACGGTGTGTGGGGCAAGACGAAAGAAGATATCGAAGAGGAAGCACTGCACGTGCACCACTAGTCACGCAAGGGTATTTGACTTTTCGGGGGAAGGTCTATATTTATAGACTCAATCCACCCCCATGCATACCCTTCCTTTGAATGGTGTCACCTACTATTTGCCCAACGACGAGAACGAGGTTATCGAACTGGTCCGTCAGGCGCAAGCGGCCAATGAGCGGATAAGCCTTCGCGGCGCCGCCCACTCGTTCCCCCTGATTCAAACACTTGAATCCAAAGCGTCCGACACGAAGCGTCGTAGGTATGTGATGCTTTCCCGGATGAACCGCATCCTGTCCTTCGACACGAAGAAGGGTATTGTCAAAGCACAGGCCGGCATTCATCTCGGGTTGGATCCCTACGACCCCACGGGGATATCCACGCTCGAAAACTCCTTGTTGTATCAGCTCGACAAAGAGGGATGGGCGATGCCAGACCTGGGAGGCATCACCCACCAGATGCTCGGCGGCTTCCTGGCCACGGGCTCGTCGGGTGGCAGCACCCAGTATGCCTTCGACGAATGTGTGCTGGGCATGGAGATCATCTGTTGCACCAAGAACGGAGTGGAGAAAATTACTTTCACCAAGCCGGCAGACAACAACCCGGATGATCCCTTCTTTGGCGCCTTGGTTTCCATGGGCCTTTTTGGTGTGGTGGTGAGCGTCACGTTGCAGTGCGTGCCGCGCTTCAACATCGAAGGCCAGGAAGCGATTACTACGGTCGACGGATGCGGCATTGACCTGTTTGGCAAGGGCAGCCCCAAGAAGCCATCCTTTCAGAAATTTCTGGAGCAGACACCGTATACCCGGTGCATCTGGTGGCCGCAATCCAATGTTAACAAGTGGGTCGTATGGCAAGCCCGGCGCAAGAAGTACAGCAAGTCGTTTAAGCCGAAGCCGTACCAGGAGGTTCCCTGGATGGCCGATTCCCCGCTTCCGGCATCGCTGGGCGCGAATTTGCTCTTTACCGCGATCGGCACCTGGCCCGACTGGCTGGGCGATGTTATGAGTAAAGATTCACCGGAGTACCAGGCGGTGGTGGAGATGGCCGATAAGAATTTCTATTCCGACATCCTGCCGATGGTCTGCCAGTATTTTGTTCCGCTCGATGATCCCAAGGTTGGTCCGCAGAAGTTCCGCGACTACGGCTGGACCGGCATTCCGATGGATAACCAAATGAACGACCGGTTGATGCCCGTGTGGTTTACGGAACTTTGGATTCCCATCAGCAAGACCCGCGCGGTCATGAATGCCTTGAAGAAATTCTATGCGAAGGGCCCCAAATACACCGGCGCCTTCTGCTGTGAAATTTATGCAGCGAAGAAGAGCGCAGCCTGGCTCAGTCCGTCGTATGGCACGGATGTCATCCGGATCGATGTCTTTTGGTTTGCCAAGAACAACGAGAACCCCGCCGACAAGTTTTATCCGCTCTACTGGAAAGCGTTGGCGCCGTTCGGCTTCCGGCCACATTGGGGCAAGTTTCTTCCGCCCGGCAACGGCCCGCAAGGCGCACGCTACCTGAAGAAGGTATACCCGCGCTGGAGCCAGTGGATGGCGCTCCGAAAGAAACTGGATCCGAACGGTATCTTCCTCCACGACTACTGGCAAGCGCATCTCGGCATTCGTCCCTGACCCAACCTTCCAACCCGAACACCCATGTTATCACCCGACAAGAATGGACTGTATCATCCCGGCAATGCGGATGAAGTCGCCGAGCTGGTACGGCTTGCCGTAAACCAGAAACTTCAGCTACGGGTCCGCGGGGCCGCCCAGTCGGTCGAAGCGTCTGTCTTCACATCCGGATTTCCCAATACAAAGAACATCAACATCCAGCTGGACCGCCTTCGTTCTGTCACGTTTGACAATAAGAAGATGCAGGTGACTGTTGGCGCCGGTTGCAACCTCGGCGTCGATCCCTTTGACCCAACATCTACGATCAAGAACGGCCTCTACTACAAACTGAACAAGAAGGGGTGGGCTCTTCAGAATGTGCCGGATGCCGCACATCAGACGGTGGCTGGTTTTTTGTCTACCGGATCGTCCGGGAGCACCAACCACCATTCGTTTGACGAGTGCGTGCTGGCGATCGTGCTGATTGATGGCACGGGGACCCGGCGGGAGTTCAAGCGAAGCAAGAATCCGGATGACCCGTTCTTTGGTGTGGGTGTTTCCATGGGACTGCTGGGCGTCATTGTTTCAGTCACGCTGCAATGTGTTCCTGCGTTCAACGTGATCGGCGAGCTGCACACCGCGCCGTCAACGGCCTGTGCCTTTGACTTTGCCGGACCCGGAAAGGCCGGAAAGCCATCCCTGGAGAAATTCTTCAACCAACAGGAGTATTCCCGGCTGCTGTGGTGGCCATACCGTACCGTGCAGCGGATCATCACCTGGCAGGCGCGTACCATGCGGCCGTCGGACTACAAACCCAAGACCACGGGTACACCCAAGAACTTCAAGCCGAAGCCGTATCAGCCCACGTTCCCGTCGTTTATGGGTACTTCATTACCCGCGCGCATCGTAGCGGCGTTTGGCTACAAGCTCATTGGTACCTGGCCCGGGTGGGTGGAGAAGCTCATGGGCAAGGCTAAGCCCACACAACAGCTCAAGCAGTTGGCCGGCGACTTGTTTCCTCAGTTGTACCCGCAATTGCTCGCCATGTTTTTCCCCGACTCCGGCCCCAACAATCCGCCGCAGAAGTACTGGGACAACTGGCGCCCGGCCTTTGGGGTTGACGAAGTTGAATTCAGCGACGAACTCTTCAGCATGGTGTACACTGAGTTTTGGGTAGATAGCAAGGATACGCAACGGCTGATCAAAACCTTCCAGGATCACTACGTGTCCGATGGCCTCAAAGCCACCTGGTTCTATTGCGTGGAAGTGATGGCCGCCAAGAAGAGTGACTTCTGGATGAGCCCGGGCTACGGCCACAACAGCACGCGCATCAGTATCAATTGGTGGAAGACCAACCAGGAAAGCGCGATGGAGTACTACCAGCAGTTCTGGGACCTGCTGCGTGCGAAGGGAATTCCATTCCGGTTGCATTGGGGCAAGTACCTGCCACCGCCGGAGACGGGTGACTGGGCAAGTTATCTCCAAAAGCAGTATCCGCGCTGGAAAGACTTCCAGGCCCTACGAAAGACCATGGATCCAAACAACATTTTTGTCACACCCTATTGGAAAGCGCACTTAGGAATATAGGGACCATGGAGGAAGCGGGTGTCGACCGGTCGACACAGGCGTGGTGGCGGCGACTTCCGGGAGTACCCTGGCTGTTGAAGGGGTGGGAACGCGTCATCAGCCTGGGTGTTTACGAGGGCCTGGATCCACGCAAGGTGATGCGTGTGCGTCTCCTCAACGGGATTTGTGTGATCCCGATTCTGATCTTCCTGGGTCATGTTGCCGTGTATACTGATCCGGCGTACCGGGTGGTCTTCTATGAAAGCCTTCAGGCCGCCATCATGCTCTGCATTCCGATCCTCCTGAATTACTTTCGCCGTTACGATGCCGCCGCCTACTTCTTTGTCTTGTACAGCACCGCCCTGTACTCATTCTTCGCCATCTCGCATGGCGACGTCGATGCGGCCGAGTACATTCTTATTCCGGCCAGCGTGTGCTCCATGCTCTTCTTCCGGAAATTCAAGATCGTAGCTTCCCTGTTTGCCTTGAACGTGGTGGCCTTCTTTACGGTGAAGTACCTGTTCACAGTGGTGAAGCCATTCCTGTTCATGCCCAACGGCGAGAACCTGTATTACTCCAATCACTTCTTTGTCTTCATCAGCTTGTTTTTGGTAGTGTACTACTTTAAGTCTGAGAACACCCGGCAGGAGACGTTGCTGGAAAAGCGCAATGAAGTCATAGCGGAAGAGAAGCAGAAGTCCGACAACCTGCTCCTCAACATCCTGCCCCAGGAGACAGCCGACGAGTTGAAGGAAACCGGCACAGCCAGGGCGCGCCGCTACAGTGAGGTGTCGGTTTTCTTCAGCGACATCAGGGACTTTACATCGATCGCCGGCCGCATGGAGCCGGAGGATCTCGTGGCTGAACTGGACTACTACTTCCGGAATTTCGACGCCATTATCGGCCGGCATCACATCGAGAAGATCAAGACGATCGGAGACGCGTACATGTGCGTGGGGGGAATGCCCGAGCGGGATCCCTTGCATGCCCGGAATCTTGTCTCGGCAGCGCTGGAAATCCAGGAATTTGTAAAGCACCGTGCCGAAGAACGTCGGGCGGCGGGGCGTGTGTTCTTCGAGGTACGCGTGGGCATACACACGGGCCCGGTGGTGGCAGGCATTGTAGGCACCCGCAAGTTTGCTTACGACATCTGGGGTGATACGGTCAACATTGCGGCCCGGCTGGAGTCAGCGAGCGAAGTTGGGCGCGTCAACATATCGAGTGCCACCTACGAATTGGTGAAGGATCACTTTCATTGCTCACCCCGCGGCCAGATAACCGTTAAGGGCAAGGGCGCCCTTGAAATGTATTTTGTTGAGGGTCCGAAATCGTAATTGAGAAATAGCATGAAACACACCCTGCGGTTTATCGCTTTGCTCACCGTATTGACAGCCTCGGCGGGGCCACTGCTGTCGCAGTCCTATCAGAAGCCGGGCAACCGGGTGCTGGTGGTCAGCGGCGGCGGAGCACGCGGCGCGTGGGGCGTGGGCGTGGCGCGCTCGCTGTACCAGTCGGAGGGAGGTTACAAGGCAGTCTTTGGTACCAGCACGGGAAGCCTGATGGCCCCCATGATCCTATTGCAGCAATTCGATTCCCTGGAGTCCTACTATACCCGGGTGACTCAGAAAGACATTTTTAGCAAGAACCCGTTCAAGGTGAAGACCGTCAACGGGGTAGTCACCACCGAATTGAAGGGCTTCAACGCTTTCTGGCGGCTGCTGTGGAACAAGCCGACCCTCGGCGAGACCGAGAACCTTCGTACGTTGATCAAGAAGTGTTTTCGCCCCGAGGATTTCCAGACGCTGAAATCACGATCAGCAAGCGACGGGCTGTCGCTGCACGTGGCCGTGACGAACATGGCCAATGGAAACAGCGAGGTGAAGACCAGTGATGAAATTACCGGGTATGACGAGATGGTGGATTGGATTTGGGCATCCTCCAACCAGCCCGTGTTTATGTCCTACACAGTGATGAACGGGACACCGTACGTCGATGGTGGACTCCGTGAGATCGTGCCGCTGCGGGCGGCGATCGTCTACGCCATCAAGCACCGGATCGACACGGTGGATGTGATCATCAACGACAGTTGGGAGCCGCAAGACAAACAGTGGTCTGTGGAAAAGAACAAAGGGTATTTCAAGGGCGGCCTGATGCGTGTGCTCGATGTGTACAATGCCAATACCTTATACTATGATCTTCGCTCTGCTGCACTGATGGCGGAGCTGCACGACGAGCGGGTGCAAGCCGGCCAGGCGCCTGGTTCGTCGGGGCTTACGGTTATTGTTTACTCCATGCCCGATGACGTGGCCAACCAGTACAAGGATGAGCTTGGGTTTGACCGGGTGAAGATGGCGGAGTTTGTAAAGAAAGGGAAGGCCTTTATACGTGCGAAGGAATATAAAGAGGGAAGTACCCGACATATTTACAGACCGCGTTAGTTTTTGCCCGCTGCCTTCGCCGTGAGAACCTTATTTGCATAACCGCCACTTTAGGCTATTTTTGCACCTCCTTAACGCCTCCTTAGCTCAGCTGGTAGAGCAACTGACTTGTAATCAGTAGGTCGTTGGTTCGATTCCGACAGGGGGCTCACGTACACCGCACCTTCCCGTGCGGTGTTTTAGTTTAGCCAGCTATTCTTGCTAACGTAAGTGAACAATGGGGTCGGAATTTGCCACCCCCCAGAAGCGGGAGTGGTTACCCGAGGCGCTATTCCTATATTTACGGTTTAAACACCCCCAGGAATGCATTTTCGGAACGCTCTCGCGGCCCTGGCAACGTTCTGTACGTTGTCTTTCGCCCAGGCGCAGGTTTTATGGTTTGAAGACTTTGAGGGCGAGACCAACGGCGCCACCTCGGGTACGGCCACCGGTGGAACCTGGACAACCACCTATGGCGGTGCGGGCACGTTTTCTAAACAGAACCCGTTAGGATTCAACGTTTTCCTGGTAAACGATACGGATGGAGAAGGGGTATGGAACATGGCCCCGGTATCGATCGCGGCCACTGGCCGGGCAATTATTGAAACCACCGTGGTGGGATTTCTGACCGGTGCCGGCGATTATGTTCGGCTCTACTACCGGCTCGATGGGGGACCCGAAGTACTCTTCTTCGAACAGACGGGTACAGTTGCCTCCTTTACCTTGACTGGATCGGCCATCGTCACGGGAAGCACGTTGGAAATCGTAATCCGGGCGACGACCAATGGGGATGCCTTTGGCTTTGATTCCTATACCTTTGACGACATCCGCATCACGGCCATCAACACCTTGTACAGCCGGAAGTCGGGCAACTGGAATGATGCGACGGTGGGCAACGGAACCTGGTCGGCGGCATCACTGGG
>JAYRXB010000062.1:0-1974 GCA_041917735.1 Cyclobacteriaceae bacterium | reverse complement strand
GTTGGGCGTGGAGGGGCAAAGCGCACAGGGCAAGGGCAACGACTGTGAGTAGGTTATTTATGATTTGAAAATTTGAAAATTTGAAGATTTGAAAATGAGTCTCTGGCGAGGTGACTCGGATCCCCTTCGACTTGTTCGGGTTCGTCAGCTTTTCCATTTTCAAGTGTTCAAATTGCCGAATTTTCAAATTTGTACCACACATTCATGTCCTCCATCCCGGAATAAATCATGCAATTGCGGGTCATCGTGCCACCAAAGGAATAGCCGAGCTGGTGAAAAACTTTGTTCATTCCAAAGGAGTCTGACCGGGCGATGGTGTAGAGGCAAGTTATTCCCCTGTTTTTCAAGTACCCTTCCAGGGCCTGGAGCAGCAGGCGCATATAGCCCTTGCCTTCCTGGCCGCTGGCGGTAGCGCAATCCGTCAGCTCGGCATTCTTGTATGTTGTGTTGATTTCAGCGGAAGCAGCACTGATGACGGTGGCTCCTTCACGAATGAATGCATAAACCGTTCCCTCCTCCATGGTCTTTCGGACGTGCTCGGGATTATAGACGGGAGTCGGATAAGTTCGAAACGCTTCACGGTACAGCTGCGCCAATGCTTCGGCATCGTCAGGACTTGCGAATTGTATTTGTGCCCGCGGTGTAGTGACGACACCCGGGGGGAGGAGCAATACCGCGCGTACGATCGCTGCTTCATCGGCGGCTCGCAGGGAATGACTTCGTTCGATGGAGAGGTAGCGCACCATGAAATGCATGTCAGTGCCCGCAAAGTATCCTGCGATGAAGGCCTCACGATGTAATCCTTTTGATTCAAAGAACGACACATCCTGCGGTCGGGATTTTACGATCAGCTTCTCGACCCATGCTGGAAGCGCGGCGTCAACCTGGATAAGAATGTCATCCAATGGACCTGCGTAGTCATCTACACGAATTCGGCGGCTGTATTCATCGAAATAACAGGTGACGCGGGAACGCCCATTTTCCAGCACGCGAACCATGATTCAGGAGTTGGTTCCACACCACTCGGTGAGTATCCGGGCAAAGACCTTGGCCGCCCGTGTCATCTCGTCCACATCGATGAACTCATCCGGGTAGTGTGCAACACGGGTTTCGCCCGGACCAATTACAAGCGTAGGGATCCCTCCAACTTTTCCCAATAGCCCTCCGTCTGTGCCCCAGGGAGCGGCCTCGATGATTACCTCGCTCTTGTACACCGCTTTGAATGCCGACTGAACAATGCCTGTGAATGGATGAGACTCTTCGACGGAATTGGGTACCCATTGCGCACCAAAGAATTCCACCTTTACCGGATGGTCTTTCAGCCAGGGATCCTGCATGGAAAGTTGATGCAAACAATCTGTAAGCTCCTTCCGAACCGACTGCATTTCTTCGTTTGGTGCGACGCCAATACGCCCTTCGATCGTAACCAGGTCGGCCACAGACGATGGCCACGAACCCCCGTTGATTTTGCCCATGTTGATGGGTACAGGGATAGGAATGTGCTTGTAAAGCGGATCCGTTATGCGTGCGTTGCGCGTGCTCTCAAGTTTCAGCACGGCCTGGTGCACCAGGATTGCCTTCTCAATGGCTGAGACACCTTCGTAACGCGTACCTCCATGAGCAGCCCGACCCTCCACATGAAGACGGAACCACATCGAGCCTTGCTGCCGGATGAACAATTTCATGTTGGTGGGCTCGGGGATGAGTGCGGCATCTGCCTTATACCCTCGCAGCGTTGCCGCCAATGTACCTGCGCCACCAGACTCTTCTTCAATGACAGATTCAAAAATCACATCACCCTTCAGACGAATACCCGATCGAATGATGGCTTCCAGGGCCAGGAGCATGGACACATTTCCGCCCTTCATGTCGGTGGTGCCGCGCCCATACACACGGCCATCAACCACCTTGCCTGAAAAAGGGTCATGCGTCCACTTGGTGCGATCGCCTTCGGGTACTACATCGATATGACCG
>JAYRXB010000061.1:0-1722 GCA_041917735.1 Cyclobacteriaceae bacterium | reverse complement strand
TTGGCAAAATTCTTGTCAATTTTGGCCTTGAATTGAAGGGAACCATGGAAAATACGCTCAATAACGAACCTGAACTCTCCCAGCACGAAGAAACGAACCAGGAAGTCCCTCCCGGCCAGAGCCCGGAACCCCCACCTGCCAAAGCAGCCGCTGGAGAGGCCGACCCGGTGAAGCGCCTCCAGGACGATTTGGCAGAGGCCAGGGAAAAGTACGTCCGGCTTTATGCCGAATTTGAAAACCACCGTCGTCGTACGGCCAAGGAAAAACAAGACTTGATTTTTGGGGCCAATGAGACGTTGCTCAAAGCCCTGCTGCCCGTTCTCGACGATTTCGAGCGCGCCGAAAAATCGTTCAAGGATCAGACCACCAAAGAAGCGGAAGGATTTTTCCTCATACAGAACAAATACAAGAAAACGCTGGAACAATATGGGCTGAAGCTGATGGAAATCACGTCAGACACTTCCTTTGATGCCGACCTCCACGAAGCCATCACCCAGGTTCCCGTCCAGGATGAATTGAAAAAAGGCAAGATTGTAGACGTGGTTGAAAAAGGGTACCTCCTCAACGATAAAGTCATTCGCTTCGCCAAAGTAGTCGTAGGCAGCTAACCATTTTCAAATCTTCAAATTTTCAAATCTTCAAATTGACTAATGGCCAAGCGCGACTATTACGAAATCCTCGGCGTCTCTAAAACCGCCTCCCCGGAAGAAATCAAGAAAGCTTACCGGAAGGTGGCCATTCAGTTTCACCCCGATAAGAATCCGGGCAACAAGGAAGCTGAAGAGAAATTCAAAGAGGCGGCTGAAGCCTACGAGATACTCAGCAACGCCGATAAGCGGGCGCAGTATGATCGCTTTGGTCACTTGAGGCCAGGCAACGGTGGCTTCGGCGGAGGCCATACGATGAACATGGAAGATATCTTCAGCCAGTTTGGGGATATCTTCGGAGGACACGGAAGTCCTTTCGACAGTTTTTTTGGTGGCGGGGGTCGCGGCGGTCAACGTCGGGGGTCTAACCTGCGCATCAAACTCAAACTCAATCTTGACGAAATCGCCAACGGCGCAGAAAAGAAGATTAAGGTACACCGTCTTGTTCGTGCCGAAGGTGTTACGTTCAAAACCTGCTCCACCTGCCAGGGCAACGGCCAGGTGCGCAAGGTGGTCAATACCATGCTCGGTCAAATGGTCTCAGCCTCCACGTGCCCCACCTGCCAGGGTTCCGGCCAGATTATTGACAAGCGTCCTTCCGGCGTTGACAGCTCAGGACTCGTATCACGCGAGGACCTCATCACCATCAAGATACCTGCGGGGGTTGCCGATGGCATGCAGTTGTCCATGAGCGGGAAAGGCAACGAAGCACCCGGCGGCGGAGCTCCCGGCGACCTGATCATCATGATCGAGGAGCAGGAAGACAAGGATCTGAAACGCGATGGTAACAACCTGATCTACGACTTGCACATCAACTTCGTTGACGCGGCCCTCGGCACGAGTGTGGAGGTCCCATCCATCAGCGGCAAACTGCGGATCAAGATTGATCCCGGAACACAAAGTGGCAAGATCCTCCGGCTGCGGGGTAAGGGTATCCGCGACGTCAACGGGTATGGGACCGGTGACCAATTGGTCTATGTAAACGTGTGGACCCCCAAGAAACTGACCAACGAGGAGCGGGCAATCCTCGAGAAATTGCGGAATTCACCCGGTTTCCAGCCCAACCCCGATAAAT
>JAYRXB010000060.1:0-4553 GCA_041917735.1 Cyclobacteriaceae bacterium | reverse complement strand
TCCTTCTCAATTGTCGCACAGGTTTCTCGAATTTCCTCGAGCATGGCCCGCGACTGCAAAACTTCCGGCTTGATGCTGTAGAATTCACGTTTGGTGACAAAAAACATCACTACCGTAAGATCTGCCTGCTCGGCTTTCAGTTTCTCGTTCAATCGCCAGAGCGCTTCCAGGGTAAGGTCAAAGCCTTTGTTCTTGTATTCATAGCGACCCGAGGTGAACAGGTAGATTGTCTTGTCCAGGTCGAACGTGTATGAATGAAAAAAGTGCCCCATGACGAACTCATGAATTTCGCGCTTGTATTGCGCGTGCAGGTTCTGAAACTCATGGAGTGCCTCAAAGCGTTCGACGTTCAATCCGTTTGGAACAACAACATCTGGTTTTCGCTTCAGCAGGTGCTTGCACTCCCGTGCTGTAACATCGCTCACCGTTGTGAACACATCGCACTTCTGCGCGCACTGGTATTCAATAACTTCTTCGGTAACTACCCCAAACTTCCGGGCCTCAACCTCTCGCTGGAAGAAGGGCAAATGGGCATAAAAGAGCGGTGAATTGATGGCCAGGTGGCGACCCAACTGGGTGGCGTGTGTGGTGAAGACCGTCTTGACGGGCATCTTTTCGCGTCGCATGTCCAGAATGGGAAGTCCAGCCATCCATTCGTGAAAGTGGGCAATGATCGACTGATCCTTTCCGGCCAGCTTAACCAGTTCATCCATGAAGAGTTTGGTGAGGTAGCCGAACCCCACCACCTGGTTAATCAGCTTGTTGTTGTCGGGTGTGCTGACACCATGGTTCTTCCACAGCAAATACTTGATGACGCTGAGGGCTTTGTCCTCAATTACATTGGGGTTCAAGAGCACCACCCGGGGTTTGCCAGTGACCAGCCACTCCGCATAGTGCACGTCATATCCCCGCTTGCGCAAATTGGACGCAGCCTGTCCGAAAATATCTTGCACATCATCGAGGGACTCCAGCTCCGACAGAATATTCTTGTTCAGGAATGGACCGATCATACAGAACGGCCCATTGACATATTCCGCCATGGCTGGTGCCTTGGATCGGATTACCGTGTAAATACCGCCGACCTGGTTACAAACTTCCCAGGCCACTTCAACCAACACCGACTTTGGAAATTCGGTTAATGACTTCGCCTTTGCCATATTTTCTAAAAGCTACAGCCTATTTGGTAATGAATCAACCCTGCCCCCCGGCAATCGAAACAGGTCAAAATGACCGGAAATCAAACCAGGTTTCCGATGAATTCAAGACAAAATTGCCTGATTTACGCTCCACACCCGGTTGGCGACGGATTTGATGTCAAGAGCCCGGAGGACACTACCCATGAACTTCGAGAAATTCACCATAAAATCGCAGGAAGCACTGCAGAAGGCAGCCGAGCTTGCGCAATCGGCCCAGCAACAAGCTATTGAGCCCGGGCACTTGCTGAAAGCCCTGCTGGAGACCGATGAAAATGTCGTTGGCTACCTCATGGCCAAGATGACGGTAAGCAAGCCCATGCTTGACACCAGGCTCGAAGACCTTCTCCGCAGTTATCCAAAGGTATCGGGGTCACAACCCTATCTTACCACCGCAACGAATTCGGTTTTACAGCAAGCCGAGAAGGAACTTGGCGCATTCAAGGATGAGTTCATCTCGGTAGAACATTTACTGCTTGCACTGGTTGGCTCAAAAGACAAGGCCGGTGCACTGCTTAAGGATGCGGGGTTTACCCGTCAAGCCTTGATGAAGGCCATCCAGAGCCTCCGTGGCGACTCCCGTGTTACCGACCAGAATGCCGAGGGAAAATACAAATCCCTGGAACGGTACTCCAAGAACCTCAATCAACTTGCCAAGGCGGGCAAAATCGACCCGGTTATTGGTCGCGATGAAGAAATCCGGAGGGTGCTGCAAATACTGGCACGTCGAACCAAGAACAACCCAATATTGCTTGGCGAACCCGGGGTGGGAAAAACCGCCATCGTGGAGGGAATGGCCCAACGCATCGTCAACGGCGATGTTCCCGACACGCTGCGTGACAAGATCCTGGTTTCACTGGACATGGGTTTGCTTGTGGCCGGGGCCAAATACAAAGGCGAATTCGAGGAACGACTCAAGTCGGTCATCAAAGAGGTGACGGATTCCAACGGGCAAATCATCCTCTTCATAGACGAAATTCACACCCTGATTGGTGCGGGGGGTGGCGAGGGCGCCATGGATGCTGCTAACCTGCTCAAGCCTGCCCTCGCACGCGGCGAACTCCACGCCATCGGCGCAACCACGCTGAAGGAGTACCAGAAGTACATTGAAAAAGACAAAGCCCTTGAGCGTCGCTTCCAGGCTGTGATGGTCGATGAACCGTCCACGGAAGACAGCATATCGATTTTGCGCGGCATCAAAGACAAATATGAATTGCACCATGGTGTCCGCATCAAGGACGATGCGGTCATTGCCGCGGTGGAACTCTCCCACCGCTACATCAGCGACCGCTTCCTTCCCGACAAAGCCATCGACCTCATGGACGAAGCGGCTTCCAAGCTGCGCATCGAAATGAACTCGTTGCCGGAGGAGTTGGATGAACTCAACCGGAAAATCATGCAGCTGGAGATCGAGCGCGAGGCCATCCGCCGTGAGAAGGACCGGGAGAAAGAGACCGGTCTAACCAAGGAGATCGCCGATCTCTCCGGCAAACGCAATGAACTGAAGGCCAAATGGGAGTCTGAGAAGGAAATTGTTCATGGCATCCAAAAGGAAAAGGAGATCATCGACAAACTGAAGTTTGAAGCTGACCAGGCTGAGAAGTCTGGCGATTATGGCAAGGTCGCAGAAATCCGCTACGGCAAAATCGTGGACGCTGAAAAGAAGCTGAGCACCTTGCAGGCTCAAATGACCACGCTGGCCGATGGCGCGTTGCTCAAGGAAGAAGTTGACAGTGATGACATCGCCGAGGTTGTGGCGAAGTGGACGGGAATACCGGTTTCTCGGATGCTTCAGAGTGAACGTGAAAAGCTGCTCACGCTGGAGAAAGAGCTGGGCAAACGGGTTGCCGGGCAGGAAGAAGCTATCCGCCTGCTCGCTGATGCGGTGCGTCGCAGCCGGGCCGGCCTTCAAGATCCCAAGCGACCAATTGGCTCCTTTATCTTTATGGGGACCACCGGTGTAGGTAAAACAGAACTCTCGAAGGCGCTTGCCGAGTACCTGTTCAACGATGAAAATGCCATGGTTCGCATCGACATGAGCGAATACCAGGAGCGTCACAGTGTGAGTCGCCTGATTGGAGCCCCCCCGGGCTACGTAGGATACGACGAAGGTGGACAGCTGACCGAAGCCGTTCGGCGAAAGCCCTACTCGGTTATCCTGCTCGATGAAATTGAGAAAGCGCATCCGGACGTATTCAACATTCTCCTGCAGGTGCTGGATGACGGTCGTCTGACCGATAACAAGGGGCGTGTAGCCAACTTCAAGAATACCATCGTCATCATGACGACCAACATCGGCTCTTCGTTGATCCAGGAGCGGTTCGAGTCCATAACGGAGAACAACTATTTCGAGGTGGTTGAATCCACCAAGGAAGCCGTTCTTGACCTGTTGAAGAAGTCGGTAAGACCCGAGTTCATCAACCGCATCGACGAGATCGTGATGTTCCGACCGCTGAGTCGGAAAGACGTTCGCAAAATTGTCAACATCCAGGTTGACCTTATTCGCAGACGCCTGGCCGAAAGCGGGATTCAACTGGAGGTCACTGACGCGGCAAAAGAAAGACTGGCATCACTGGGTTTCGATCCACAGTTTGGCGCGCGGCCCCTTAAGCGGGTGATGCAGCGCGAGTTACTCAATGCGCTTTCCAAGCAGATCCTGGCGGGTGAAATTTCGAAGGATTCCGTGATCCAGGTGGACATGAAAGATGATGTCGACTTTGTCTTTCACAACATCCAGTCGGCAGAACTTATTGGATGATCGGGCTCACCGGGGTTGACTACTCGTCTACAAAGAAACGGAACGTCACCCGTGATGGCGTAGCGTAGGCCAGGTTCAGCGGTGTAGCGGGGTCGCCCATGGTGAATCGCTCAGGCGAAACACCTTTCACCGTGGTCAGGTAAGAAACCATGGCTTCGGTGCGCTGCTGGTAAATCTCTGTGAGCATCCGGCGAATGCGTTCGCTACCGGCCAGTCTCCTTGATTTTTCGTAGACGGAAACCAGCTCGCCGTCGCTGCGCACTTGCTGGTTCAGGTAGGCGTTGAAAGTTGAATCGTTATGGTTTACCTCATCCACCTTTGCCATTTCATCCGGGCGTAAAGTGTCTTCAGACCCAATCCGGCGATGAAAGAAGAGAAACTTCTTTTTTCCCTCCCGAACTGCCAGTTCATCCGTTTCCAGCGGATCGTTGTTGATGCGAATCACCTCCACCTTCATCTCCGGTGTGGTCTCCAGTGATCGCGCAAGCGCATCGAGTGACTGAATCTGTGCCTCGGTCAGCGCTGTTTGCAGTGGGCTCCATTCAAATCCCTCCAGTAACTTCTCTTCGACACCTGCCTTTCCCGCCAGCAACTTCCCCGGC
>JAYRXB010000059.1:0-3277 GCA_041917735.1 Cyclobacteriaceae bacterium | reverse complement strand
TGTTTAAGTATACACAGTTACAGAGCTCTTTTGGAGTAAATAACGTGGCGCTGGTGAAAGGCCGGCCGCAGACCCTCAACCTCAGAGACCAGATCGTTCATTTCGTCGATCATCGCCATGAGGTGGTGATCCGCCGGACCAAGTTCGAGCTGGCAGAAGCCGAGAAACGCGCCCACATCCTGGAAGGCTACCTGATCGCCCTCGACCACCTGGATGAAGTGATTGCCCTCATCCGCAACTCCAAGGATCCGGATGTCGCGAAAGTAGGCCTGATGAACACCTTCGCCCTTTCTGAGATTCAGGCCAAGGCCATCCTCGAGATGCGCCTGCAGCGCCTGACCGGACTGGAACGCGAGAAGATTCAAAACGAGTACAAGGAAGTGATGGAACTTATCGGCAAACTGAAGGGCATTCTCGCCGACGAGTCGATCCGCATGGGCATCATCAAGTCCGAGTTGATGGAGATGAAGGAACGCTATGGCGACAGCCGGCGTACCGAAGTGGTGGCCAGCGATGAGGACATCACGGTTGAAGACATGATCCCCAACGAGGAAATGGTAATTACCATCTCCAACCAGGGTTACATTAAGCGCACCAGCCTGTCGGAATACCGCACGCAGGGCAGGGGCGGCGTCGGGTCAAAGGGTGTCACCACCAAGGAAGACGACTTTACCGAGCATTTGTTCATCGCCCATGCGCACCATTACCTGCTGATCTTCACCGCCCTCGGAAAGGTCTTCTGGAAGAAGGTATATGAAATCCCGGAAGGGACGAAGGCGTCGAAAGGAAGGGCGATTCAAAACCTCCTCAACATCGAGACAACCGACAGCGTGCGCGCCGTGCTGAACGTAAAGAGCATTGAAGACGAGGCCTACGTCAACGAGAACTTTGTGATCCTTTGCACCGAGCAGGGAACGATCAAGAAGACCAGCCTGGAGGCCTACTCAAGGCCACGTGCCAATGGCATTACGGCCATCACCGTGCACGAGGGCGACCAGTTGCTGACGGCAGCGCTGACCAATGGAAAGAACCACATCATCATCGCCAAGCGCAGCGGCAAGGTGGTCCACTTTAACGAGTCGGATGTCCGTCCGATGGGACGTACCGCCGCCGGGGTTCGGGGCATTACCCTCGAGGGTGCCAACGACAAGGCGGTGGGCATGGTTTGCATCACGCACCCGGAAGCCAACCTGCTGGTGGTCTCCGAAAAAGGCTACGGCAAGCGGTCGCTCATCGACGACTACCGCATCACCCGCCGTGGCGGAAAGGGCGTAAAGACCATCAATATCACGGAAAAAACTGGCAAGCTTGTTGCGATAAAGGAAGTCAGGGACACCGACGAACTGATGATCATCAACCGCTCCGGCATTAGCATCCGCATCCGTGTGGAAGAACTACGGGTGATGGGACGCGCCACCCAGGGGGTGCGCCTGATCCGTCTGAACGAGGACGACAGCATTTCTTCGGTGGAGAAAATCCAGAAGATTGATGACGTCGAAACCAAAGACCAAAACGAGAACCTAAACTAAAACCAATAAACAGTAAAACGATGAAAAAGAACCTGTTCACTTTGCTTGCGCTGGTACCGGCCATGGTATTCGCACAGGTGAAACCGAGCATACCGAAAGCGGAGAAGGCCCTGCGTGAAGGAAAGATCGATGAGGCCAAGACCATCATTGACGCCACCACCGGCAACCAGGAATTCATGGTCGACAAAAAAGGCCAGCCCACCAAGAATGCCGCCAAGGCTTGGTTCCTCCGCGGGTTGATCTACGCCGCCATGGACACTACGAAGAACGCACAGTTCAAGACCCTCGATCCGAATCCTTTTGCCCAGGCCAAGGAAGCGTTTGAGAAGTCGACAGCCCTGGACGACAAGAGCGCCGCTTTCTTCAACGACCCTACCGGGTTCCCGATGCTCAACGACAACGCCAAGCAGATGATCGGCAACAGCTATTTCAACCAGGCAATTGTTGCGTATAACGAAGAGACCAACCCCAAGAAAGCCCTGGAGATGGCCGAAAGAACCATGTTCTTCATGCCTGGCGATACCACCTTGCTATACTACACGGGCGCATTTGCCCTGGAGGCTGGCGCATACGACAAGTCGATCCAATACCTGCAGGAGTATGTTACAAAAGGAGGAATGCAACCCCAGGCCTTTGCCTCTATGGCCAATGTGTACATCGAGCACAAGAAGGACAACGCTTCAGCGTTGAAAGTCATCAAAGAAGGTCAGACCAAATTCCCGAACTACCGTGATCTCCGCTTGCTTGAATTGAATATCTACCTCAACGAAAAGCGGTATGATGTGGCGAAGGCTATGATGGAGAAGGAATTGCAGGCAGATCCCAACAGCCGCGACAATTACTACCTCTATGGCCAGTTGAATCGTGAGCTGGCAAACCCGGAAGAAGCGAAGAAAGCCTTCAAGAAGGCGCTTGAGCTGGATCCGAAATACTTCGATGCGGCGACGGAGCTTGCCAACCTGTACTGGCAGGACGCCAAGGGCTACAAAGATGAGATGGGCAAGTTGGGCAATAGCAAAGCAGACCTGGAGAAGATGAAGGCCATCGACGCCAAGTATGTGGAGGCCCTCAAGATCTATGTGCCGTATATTGAAGCCTGCGAGAAACTTTCTCCGGATGATGTGACGGTGCTGTACTCCCTGCTCAATGTGTATGGCGACCTCGACGATCAGCCGAAAATTGCCCGGGTAAAGAAGCGCCTCAAAGCACTGGGGGAGGACGTCAACTAGACAACCTTCCGAATTCAATACAACATAGCCGGTTCACGCCGGCTATTTGTATTTAGGGGCAGGCCGCAGATAGGATGAGAAACCGGAATCCTTAGGCCACGGGTTCTACATACTTGATAGTATTACTATCAATTGTGAAAGAAATACTACATTTGCCTTGGAAACCCACAAATTCCAATGAAAACAAGGCTGATTATGTTCATGGCTGCCATGGTGCTGACGGCCCAGGCATGGGGCCAATCGGAGGCGGACAAGATCCTGGGGGTATGGGAAACAGGCACCGGCAAGGCCCGCGTCAAGATTGACAAGAGCGGGGAGAAGTACACGGGAAAAATCGTGTGGCTTCGGGAGCCCAACAATGAGGAGGGCAAGCCAAAGGTGGACAAGAACAACCCGGATGAAAGTTTGCGCGCTGTCCCGCTTCTGGGGTACCGCATGCTGAAAGGCTTTAGCTACACAGGCGACAATACCTGGGAAGAGGGTACCATTTACGATCCTGAGAATGGAAGCACCTACAGT
>JAYRXB010000058.1:0-4581 GCA_041917735.1 Cyclobacteriaceae bacterium | reverse complement strand
GCGCAAGTATTTCGGTGCCACTTCCACGCCCTGGTCAAGGTCGATGATGGACACGATGCCTTTCATCGGGTTTCCCGCCGCATCTTTCAGGGAACCCTTCAGCTGAGTAATCGCCTCCGGCTTGGCTTCCATGGGCACGGGGAAGGAGAACAGATCCAGGTTTTTCCGGTCTTCGGCTTCCGAGCGGGCGTAGTACAACTCTTTGGATCGTGAATCGATGGTGAAGTAGTATTCGCTTCCGGCACCATTGACGAGCGGACCAATGTTCTTCGGTTCACCCCAGCTGTGCGGCAATCGCAACGATTTATAAATATCGAAATCGCCGAAGTTGAGGGCGTGCCCGTTCGAACTGAAGTAAAGCACATTGTAGGTGTGATGAAAGAACGGGCTCACTTCGCTGTTGGCTGTGTTGATGATGGGGCCTGCGTTCTGGGCTTTCGTCCACTGGCGGTCAGCGCCACGCACGGAGAAAAAGATATCGGAGAGGCCAAAGCTTCCCACGCGGTTGGAAGCGAAAAAGAGGGTGTCACCGCTGTGGGTCAGGGAGGGATGAGAGTCCCACCCGCTGCTGTTGATCAGCGGCCCGAGGTTGTGGACGTTGCGCCAGGCACTGTCGAGGGAAGGCCGCTCGGCGCTGTAAAGGTCGCAGTTGCTGTCGAAGCACCGCGAAAAGATCAGCGTCTTTCCATCCAGGCTCATGCATGCGGAACCTTCGTTGTAGATCGTATTGATCTTGTCAAAACCACGGGCGGGCATCCAGAATCCGTCAACGCGTTCGCTGAAAAAGATGTCTTCGTCGTATTGCCGGGTGTCGATGTTGTTCTTGTTGCGCTTCGATGTAAACAGCATCAGGCTGTCGACGTTACCGATGGTAGGGGCGTAGTCCTCCTTCAGCGAATTGAGGTTGTCGCCCATGTTGATCAGCACGGCGTGCGGAGGCCGGAGTGTATCGATTTCTTTCCGGTATTCCACCAACTGGTAGTAGTAGTCCAGTGGCACGTAGTACTTCTTCTTGTCACGTTCGAGTGAATCAAATTCCCGGAACACGTCGGCGGTGTCGAGACCCTGGCGATGGTGCTTCAGGACCAGTTTATAGAGGAGGATGGCTTCGCCGGGTGGACCCATCTGCTTTGACAGTCGCGCAAGCTCCCAGATCATGGCTGTATTCTCCTGGAAGTTGCGGATGCCGAAGTTGGAGACGTAGCTGCGCAGTGCCTGGTAATAGTCTTCCGGTGGTCCGGCCTTCCTAAGTTCCTGCAGCTTTTTGAATTTTTTTGCGTCATAATAGAACGAAATGCCGTTTACATTGGGGAAGACGAATATGTCAGACTGTCCGAATGTTGTGAGCGAGTCGTTGAGTTGCATGGTGCCCGCACCCTTCAACTTCTTTTTGCCCTTCTGGCCGAAGCCGGGAGAGGCTAAAAAGCACAAAATGAGCAGGATAGGTACAAAAAATGACGCTTTCACGGGCTGGGAAAAAATGAGAATCACCACCGGAATACCGAAAGTTCAAATAAATTTGACTGATATACAACGGGTTGGCACCCCGATTGACCAATATCCGGCACACGCCGGCAAAGGGGAAGTGCCCCGCGGCAGCGTGTCAACTTGACATTGCATGAGTTCATTTAAGCGATTAGCACTTACCCCTATGGTTCAGGAAGACTCCGAAGAGTTGGTGCAACTGATCAACCCCGAACAGGAGTCCGACCTCAAGCCGGAAGATGTTCCCGGTGAACTACTTATTCTTCCCATCAAGAACACGGTACTGTTCCCGGGCGTGGTGATACCCATTACCGTCACGCGGCAGAAATCCATTCGGCTGATTAAAAAGGCCTACCAGGGCGCCAAGATGATTGGTGTGGTGGCCCAGAAGAACAAACTGGTGGAAGATCCCACGGTGGAAGACATCTACCGGTTTGGTACAGTAGCCCGCATACTCAAGATGTTGGTGTTGCCGGATGGCAATACAACGGTCATCATCCAGGGAAAGAACCGGTTCTCCGTGCAGGAGTTCACCAGCGAAGAACCATACCTCACCGCGCGGATTGACCTCTTGATCGAACCGTCATTGAACCTTCAAAGCAAGGAAGTGCAGGCGCTGATCCAGTCGCTTAAGGATTCGGCTTCCAAAATTCTTCGGTTAAATCCCGAGATTCCGCAGGAAGCCCAGGTTGCGCTCGACAATATCCAAAGCACGCCGTTTCTGATCCACTTCCTCTCGAGCAACCTCAACGTAGAGGTCGCCGACAAGCAGAAGATCCTGGAGACGGCCAACATCATCGACCGCGGTACGCTGTTGCTTCAGTACATGCTGAAGGAAATTCAGATGCTGGAGATCAAGAACGAAATCCAGAAGAAGGTCCACACCGACATCGATCAGCAGCAACGCGATTATTTCCTGCGACAGCAGATCAAGGTATTGCAGGATGAGTTGGGATACGATGGCCCGGAGAAGGAGATTGAAAAACTCCGCAAGCGTGGAGCTACAAAGAAGTGGCCCAAAGCGGCAGCAGACCATTTCAGCAAGGAACTGGATAAGCTCCACCGTATGAATCCCCAGGCCGCCGAGTTCCCGGTGTCCATGAACTATGTTGAGCTGATGCTGGACTTGCCGTGGGAAGAATATACCTCGGATGACTTTGACCTGAAGCGCGCCGCACGCATTCTGGACAAAGACCATTTCGGTCTTGAAAAAGTAAAGTCGCGGATACTGGAGTACCTGGCCGTATTGAAACTCAAGCAGGACATGAAAGGGCCGATCCTCTGTTTGTACGGGCCTCCGGGCGTGGGAAAAACAAGCCTCGGCAAATCCATCGCCCGTTCGCTGCAACGCAACTACGTCCGCATGTCGCTGGGCGGCGTTCACGACGAGGCCGAGATACGCGGACACCGCAAGACGTACATCGGGGCTATGCCGGGAAAAATCATCCAGAATATCAAGAAGGCAAAGTCATCAAACCCGGTGTTTGTCCTTGACGAGATCGACAAGATTCGCAGCGACTTCCGCGGCGACCCCTCATCGGCGTTGCTCGAAGTGCTCGATCCCGAACAAAACAACACGTTTAACGATAACTACCTCGAGGTAGAGTACGACCTGTCCAAGGTGCTGTTCATCGCCACGGCCAATTCGCTCGACACCATTCAGCCCGCCCTGCGCGACCGGATGGAGATCATTGAGATTACGGGCTACACGGTGGAAGAGAAGTTGCAGATTGCCATCCGGCACCTGGTGCCCAAACAGCTGAAAGAGCATGGATTGGGTGACGCGGAATTCAAATTCACGAAGGAGGCGCTGCTCAAGATCATCACACACTACACTCGCGAAAGCGGCGTCCGCAACCTGGAGCGCAAGATCGGTTCGGTAGTACGGAACATGGCCAAGGAAGTGGCCATGGAGGAGACACCGGCCAAGGAAATCACCGAGCGCGTTGTTCAAAAAGTACTTGGACCCGAAGTGTTTGAGGAGGAACTCTATCAGGACAACGAGACCGCGGGCGTTGTGACCGGACTGGCCTGGACGCAGGTAGGAGGAGACATCCTGTTTGTTGAATCCAGCGTGAGCCCGGGCAAAGGTCAGCTTACCCTTTCCGGGCAGTTGGGCGATGTGATGAAGGAGTCGGCGATGGCCGCCTTATCATACCTGAAGTCAAATGCCAAATCGCTGGGCATCGACAACCGTGTGTTCCAGCAATACGACCTCCACGTGCACGTACCGGCCGGTGCAGTGCCCAAGGACGGCCCCTCGGCGGGCATCACCATGCTGACGTCATTGGCCTCAATATTCACCCAGCGCAAAGTGAAAGCCAAGCTGGCCATGACGGGCGAGATAACCTTGCGCGGGAAGGTATTGCCGGTGGGAGGCATCAAGGAAAAAATCCTGGCAGCCAAGCGCAGCGGCATCAAGGAAGTTATTCTCAGCAACCGCAACCGCAAGGATGTGGAAGAGATCGAGAAGTCGTACCTCAAGGGGTTGACCTTTCATTACGTAACCGCAGTCGAAGAGGTCCTGAAGATTGCGTTGCTGAAGGAAAAGGTGAAGCAGCCGGTTGAATTTGCGGTGACCGACGCCAAGGTCGCCTGAGTTTCTTTACTTTTACAATCCATGGATTCGTCACACCTTACGCCGCAGCAAATTGTTGCGGAGTTGAGCAAATACATTGTCGGACAAGACGATGCGAAGCGGAATGTGGCCATCGCGCTGCGCAACCGCTGGAGGCGAATGAACGCTTCCGAGGAGATGCAATCGGAGATTGTCCCTAACAACATCCTCATGATCGGGGCCACGGGCGTGGGCAAAACGGAGATCGCCCGCCGGCTTGCACGCCTTGCTGATGCGCCGTTTGTAAAGGTTGAGGCTTCTAAGTTCACTGAAGTAGGCTATGTCGGTCGCGACGTGGAGTCCATGGTCCGCGACCTGGCCGAGCAAGCGGTGAACATGGTTAAAGCCCGTAAGAAGGAAGAAGTCAAGGAGAAGGCGGCGCAGTCCGTCGAAGAGATAATCCTGGATGCCCTGATCCCGCCACTCAAGTCGAGTGCGGTGCACCCGGTAGAAGCCACCGAGAGCGGCGATATGCCCTC
>JAYRXB010000057.1:0-4610 GCA_041917735.1 Cyclobacteriaceae bacterium | reverse complement strand
CCAGCTGGGCAAATGTTACCGCCTTCGCAGAATTTGCGCAAACCCTTCAGCATGGCCAGGGGGTTACGGCAGGTGTATTGGGAAATCTCACATCAAAACTTGAGGCAGCCTGGCTGTTTCGAACTTTCTCGAGCGATTACTATGCCACGTACGCCAACACCGTAAGTGAAGCCTCATCGCCACAAAATGAGCAAGGCCTTTATACCGGGTTGCGGTACAGTTTCCATCGCCGCCTGTCCGTATCGGGGTACTTCGACTATTTTCGGTTTCCCTGGTTGCGCTACCGCACTTACCGGCCGAGCGATGGAAATGAGTGGTTGATACGCATGGACCTGGCTCCAAACCGGACCACTTCCTTCTTTTTCCAATTCAGGAGCGAAAGCAAAGCAAGGAACCGGGGCGAAGAGACAACACTTTACCAAACACCACAGGGTTTGAAGCAAAACTTCTGGATTGGCGGGGAATTCAAAGCGGCGGAGACGCTATCGCTCAAGGTGCGCATACAAGGCAGTCGCTATACCCTTGGTACTACCACGACCGATGGACTTGCCGTGGTAAATGAGGCGAGTTGGAAGCGGGGCCGGTGGTCGGTGGCGGTACGCTATGCGATTTTTGACACCGATGACTACGAGAACCGGCAATATGTGTATGAAAAAGACGTCTGGTTGGCTACTTCACTCCCGGCCTACGAGGGTTCTGGCATGCGGAATTACCTGCTGGTTCAGTGGGCCCTGACCCGCAAGGTGGACCTGTGGTTGCGCTGGGCCCGGACAACCTACTTCGACCGGGAGTTGATTGGTTCCGGAGCCGATGAAATCCGGGGAAATGTGCGAAATGATGTTAAATTTCAGCTCAGAATTAAGCCTTAGCGCCACCACCTATGCACGGAGCCGCCCAAGTAACGCCTGAAGTTGGGCTTGTATTAGCCATCGGGCTCGCTCTTTTTATCATTGTCTACCGGCTGATTTTCCGGAAGCCAAACCGTTAAAATTTGCTAATTTCTTACATAGCCTTGCATATTCAGTGAATTCGGGCGTAGTTTAACATCCTGATCTTTACTGAATTAAGAGCCTTTCCACGTAGATAGCTTAAAGCAAGGGTAGTTATGAGAAAGATTAACATGATCCTGGCGCTGATCATCGTATCGTTGGTACTGCTGTCAGCGGCCTCCATCGCGTTTGCGTAGCGGTTTCCTCTTTCTATATTGGGTCGATGACCCCATTTACCGCTTCTGTCATTCAATGCGCACCGGCATTCTTCGATAAGAAGAAAACACTCGAGAAGCTCGGCCACTATATTCAGAAAGCCGGTCAACAAAAGTCCAAGCTGATACTGTTCCCTGAAGTAATTATCCCAGGCTATCCGCGGGGGCTCATCTTTGGAACTGCCGTCGGTGGACGAACCCCGGAGGGTCGTGAGATGTTTCTTCGGTATTGGGAAAACGCTATCGAAGTTCCAGGTCCGGAAACTGCACAGCTGGCCAAATGGGCAAAAGCTGCCAAAGCCTATGTGGTGGTCGGCGTAACGGAACGAGACACCGTCAGCGATACACTGTATTGTTCGCTCCTGTATTTTTCTCCGGAAGGCAAGCTTATCCACAAGCACCGTAAGATCAAGCCGACAGCCGCAGAACGGATCGTCTGGGGAGAAGGCGATGGAGCGGACCTCGATGTTCTGAATACGCCGCTTGGTAAAGTGGGGGGCCTGGTATGTTGGGAAAACTACATGCCCCTGGCGCGCATGGCACTCTACCAGCAAGGCATTGAGATCTACCTGGCTCCTACGGCCGATTGTCGCGACAGCTGGCAAGCAACCTTGACCCACATCGCGTGCGAAGGAAGGTGCTTTGTGCTGGGCTGCAATCAATACCTCACGCGCGACCATTATCCCAAAGACCTGCAGAAGCACTTGGTGGCGGACCATCCTGCCTTACCCAGTTCGGGCGGAAGCGTGATCATCGGTCCCCTCGGGAACATCCTGGCCGGCCCCGTTTTCGGAAAGGAAGCCATCATCAGCGCAGAAATCGACGCACGATCCATCATAAAGTCGAAGATGGATTTCGATGTCATCGGCCACTACGCGCGTCCCGACATATTCGACTACACCTGGAAAAAGAAGGCATGAACGAACAAGAACTCATCCGGTCCTTTTATACGGCTTTTCAGCATCGTGACTGGAAAGGCATGCAGGAGTGTTATCACGACCAGGTAATGTTTTCCGATCCGGTTTTTACCCACCTGGAAGGACCCGGTGCGAAGGCCATGTGGCACATGCTCACCACTTCGGCACGGTCGTTGGAGATCAGTTTTTCGGAGGTTGTAGCCGATGCACAACGCGGTTCCTGTTCGTGGGAGGCGCGCTATCCTTTTTCAAGAACCGGCCGACTGGTTCATAACAAGATCCGGGCTTCCTTCGAGTTTCGCGACGGAAAAATCATACGTCATACAGACCTGTTTGACCTTACGCAGTGGGCCGGTATGGCCTTTGGACTGCCGGGTAAGTTGCTGGGCTGGACACCCTGGATGCAGAACAAGATTCGGTCGACGGCCGCAGCGTCCCTGGCTAAATTCATGCGGGAGCACCCGGAATATGGCACCTCAAAATGAGCCTCAAGGCCTAAAAAAGCCCATTTCCTGGCTCTCCAGGGGCTGAGCGCCAACCATTTGCAGCGTTTACCAACTATTTTTACATATATTTGCCAGGTTAATTGATAATCAGTCTCTGTAGGCATGTACTTCAGTTGAGATTATTGGATTAACAGAACTTTTAATTATTAACTAATTTCAACAGTAGTACGATGAACATTTATGTAGCCAACATTCCCTGGAAGGCCACGGAAGATCAGCTGAAAGCTCACTTTGCCGCATTTGGTGAAGTAACGTCCGCGAAAATCATCATGGACAAAGTCACTCAGCGCAGCCGCGGTTTCGGTTTCGTGGAGATGGCCGATGATGGTTCTGCACGCCAGGCCATCGCAAGCCTCAACGGCGCTGATTTCCAGGGCAAGAACCTGGTGGTCAACGAGGCCCGTCCCCGTGAAGACCGTCCTAGCTTCCGCAGCAACAACGGCGGTGGCTTCCGTCGCGGCGGTTTCGATCGCGAAGGATAATCCTGACTAAACAGACCGTTTGGATATACATGCCCCGACTACCGTCGGGGCATTTTCATTTTATGCCTGGCCCGCGTGCCGCAAGATCAGCGGAAACGATTGGGGTCAAAAGGATCAAGGTCAATCTCCGGCGTCTTGCCGTCGACCAGTTCACTGACCAACTTCCCCGTGCCCGGCCCAAGACTCAAACCCATCATGGCATGCCCGGAGGCGATGACCACGTTGTCGCGATGGTTGGCCCGGCCGATGTAAGGCAAGCCATCTGGCGAACACGGGCGCAGGCCGTGCCATACATCGCTCGACGACGGCATGGCTACCTCCATGTCGGGGTAGTACCTGCGGATCGAATTCACAATTCCGCGAACCCGGTTCATGTTGATGGTGTGGTTAATTCCCGATATCTCCATCGTCCCGCCGAAACGTAAGTTGGGACCCATGGGCGTCACCGCCACCCGGGCTTCCAGGAAGATGCTGGGAATGCGGGTGTTCTTCGCTATGTCTTTCACGAGGAAGCTATACCCTTTGCCCGCCTGCATCGGCAGACGGAATCCCAGTGCCGTCGCCAACCATCCCGACCACGAACCGGCAGCCACCACCCAATGGTCGGCCGTCACGATGCCGCGTGTGGTGCGGACCGACTTCACCGTTCTTCCTTCGGTAACAAAGGAATGCACATGGGTGTTGCTCTCGATGGAAACGCCCACGTCACGCAGGTGCTGCATCAAGTTCTTCACCAACGTTCCCGGCGTCAGGTGCGCATCGCCCGGGTAGTACACTCCCCCACGGGCACTCACGCGCACATCGGGTTCCATCGCCTGGATCTCCGGAAGGGACAACACCCGTGCTTCAATGCCGAATCTCGCTGCCAGGTCGGCAATCTCCTGCTCTTCCTTCTCCACGTGCGCATCGTGATACAGCATGAAAAGTCCGCGCTCATGGTATCCGAAATCAAACGGCAACGTAGCTGCCCATTCCTGGTATTGCTTCTTGCTGAACAAACTTAAGGCGCTCAACGCCGGCATACTCCGCTCCACATGCTTTTGATTCGCATGGCGGTAGAACTTCAGTCCCCAGCCAATCAGGGCCGGGCTTAACCGTGGTCGAACATAGAACGGACTTTCTGAATCGAACATCCAGCGAATTCCCTTGGCCACCATCCCGGGCGCGGCCAGCGGCACGAAATGACTGGGAACGATCATACCCGCATTGCTAAAAGAGCAGCCATCTTCGAGGTTCCCCTGGTCCAATACGCGAACGATATGTCCTGCCTTTTGCAGGTACAGGGCGGAACTCAATCCCACGATGCCACCACCAATAATGACTACCTGTGCCATGCTATCAGATTACCTGGAAACCGTATGCATACGGATCATCGTCCGGATCGATCGTGATGGTGTTGAGGCCATACACCCGGGCCCAGCCTTCCACACTGGGAATGATGGCCGGCACATTTCCGAGGCTGGTCACCTCTTCCACCCTACCGATAAACTTCGAGCCAATG
>JAYRXB010000056.1:0-4295 GCA_041917735.1 Cyclobacteriaceae bacterium | reverse complement strand
TCGGTAAGCCCGTCGTAGGTGAGCCCGTCGACCACTTCGCCGTTGCCATACTTGTAGCCATACCTTGCTTTGAGGAGGTAGTAGGGGATACTCGACATGTTCTCCATGCCGCCGGCGACGACCACATCATTCGTTCCGAGCATGATCGACTGCGCGCCGAGCATGATGGCTTTCATGCCGGAAGCGCACACCTTGTTGATCAGCGTGCAGGGGATCTCATAGCCCAGCCCGGCACCTACCGCTACCTGCGTTGCCGGCGCCTGGCCCAGGCCTGCGCCGATGACGTTCCCGATAAACAATTCCTGTACTTGCTTCGGGTCCAGGTTGATGCGTTGAAGGGCCGCCTTCACGGCGATGGAGCCCAACTTTGTGGCAGGCACGTTGGCCAAAGATCCGCCAAAGCTCCCAATCGGGGTGCGTACGGCGGAGACGATATATACCTCTTTCATAATGTCGCCCCTAACGGGGCTTTTTGGTGGAGCCCTTGCGGGCGTTGTTCAGTTTTTATTGTCGCCCCTAACGGGGCTTTTTGGTGGAGCCCTTGCGGGCGTTGTTCAGTTTTTATTGTCGCCCCTAACGGGGCTTTTTGGTGGAGCCCTCTGCGAGGGCAGTAATTGTTGTTTACCTACTACCGATTACTGATTACCGATTACCATTCTTAATTCTTCATTTTTCATTCCCTCACCAGTCTGGTTTCCCTTTATCCTTCGGCTTCGTTGCTTTTCGCTTGTTCTGCTGGAGGTATTGTACCTCCTGGTTCTTCATCGCCTCCAGCACCATCTTCGCCTTCTCCTCGCTGATCTTCATCTGCTTCATTTTCTCCGAGGAGGGTGATTGTTCCTTCTTCTCGTCTTTCTTCTCGTCCTGCTGCTGCTGGTCTTTCTGCTGCTGCTCTTTTTTCTCCTGGTCTTTCTTCTGCTGTTCCTGCTTCTGTTTCTCCTCCTGTTCCTTCTTCTCTTTGTCCTTCTGCTGCTGTTCGTTCTGTTTCTGGTCTTTCTGATCCTGCTTGTCTTTGTTGTCTTTCTGCTCCTGGTCTTTCTTGTCCTGGTCGTCGCGCTGCTGTTGTTGCTGTTTCTTTTCTTCCTCGAGCTTCTTCTTTACCATTTCGTAGTTGTAACGCGCCTCTTCGTTAGCAGGATTGGCCTTCAGCGAACTCTTGAAATAGGTGAGGGCTTCCTCCAGTTTGTTTTCGCGATGAGCGAGCATACCCAACTGCTGATAGCTGACGGATTTGTAGGCGGGATTCGTACTGTTCGTTAGTCCCAAATAGGCAGTTCGTGCATTGACCGTATCGTTGAGGTGGTAGTAGGAGTGGGCGAGGTTCATGGTCACCTCTTCTTCCTTCACACCCAGGGAATCCAGCATACGGTATTGCGTGGCGGCATCCTTGTACTCACCGCGTGCATAGGCCTCTTTCGCCTTTTCCTTGGCTTTATTCACCTCGCCGATCTTTCCCGGATCGATCAGAAGGGTTAGCAGGGTGAGAAACAGGTAATTCATATGGTCACGGTGCGCACGCTCAGCAGAATATCCAGTACCAACAGCACCAGGGCTGCTACTAGAAAGTAAAAATAGCGATTGGCCGACACATCCACGAGCCTCGATTCGCGAATCTGCCCTTCGATTTTGCTGATGGTGTTGATCAATCGGGAAACGTCGTTGCCACTATCGTTGATTTCAAAGTACTGGCCCCCGGTGAGGCTGGCTACTTTCTTTAACGAAACGGGGTTGAGTTTGGATATCACCGGGTTGCCGCTCTTGTCCGTTTTCAGGCTTCGCCCGGCATAGATCTGGCTGCCCCGCTCGGTACCGATGCCCAGGGTAAACAGCTTGATGTCCTTGTCGGCGATCTCTTTCGCAATGTCTTCCGTTTCATCCCCGAAGTCCTCACCATCGCTGATGAGGATGATGACCTTCGACTTGGAGTCAGATGAATTGCCGGTAGGATCTTCCAGTTTTTGCATGGCCATCCGCAGGGGTGGGCCAAAGTCCGTACCGCTGGACGGGACCAACGCGGTGTTCATGGTTTCGATAAAGAGGTTCAGCGCATTCTGGTCGTAGGTGAGGGGACACTGCATGAAAGCCTCGGACGAGAAGATGATGATGCCCAGGCGGTCGCTGTTGAACGCTTCAACCACGCGCTTCATCTCGAATTTTATTTTCTCCAGGCGACTGGGCTGGATGTCGAACGCGTCCATCGATTTGGATAAATCGACGCAGATCATGATGTCCTTGCCCACAGACTGAACCTCGCGTTTGGCTTCACCGAAGGAGGGACCCAGGTAGGCGACCAGGAGCAGGATAAAGAGGGCAGTCCGCAGCACCAGCTTGTAGGCTACGGCATAGGCCGGTGACTTCAGCGCCCGGCTGATGCGGATCATGCGCACAAGGTAGAAGCTGTAAAAAACGATGAAGCCTACGACGAGCACCAGCTCAACCCAACTGAACGAACGGAACCAACCCATGCTGCAAATTTAGAACGAGGGATGGACAAACAAGGTTCTGCTCCAAAATACTATTTGGACGGTTTTTGACTTCTGCTGGCTGCGGGTGACGATGAAGTTCCTTGGGTTCCTAAGGTTCCTGGAGTTCCTGAGGTTTAGCCTGATTTTCAGTTGTTGCCTGAGTCGGGGCCTGTCCCGACGAAGCTCGCCGAGCAATGTTTTTCGTTGAGCGAAGCTCGCCGAGCAATGTTTTTCGTTGAGCGAAGCTCGCCTTCGCCAAAGGCTTCGGCGAGCGAAGTCGGGGTGGCCAGATTCGAACTGACGATCTCCTGCTCCCAAAGCAGGCGCGATACCGGGCTACGCTACACCCCGAATTACAGTGGTGATCCGGCAGGGACTCGAACCCCGAACCGTCAGCTTAGAAGGCTGATGCTCTATCCAGTTGAGCTACCGGACCCAATAAACTCCATTCCCTGAGTCCAGGTGGTCAGGATTTTGACATCCGTCGATCCACCTAAATACTACACCCGGCCAAGTCCGGAATTTTCGAAACCTGGACGGGTGTATCGGGTCTGTTGACCACCGCGGAGAAGGGGGGATTCGAACCCCCGGTACGGTTTAACCCGTACGACAGTTTAGCAAACTGTTGGTTTAAGCCTCTCACCCACTTCTCCTGAGAAAGCGAGGTGCAAATATAGGGGAGTGGAGAATATTCTACTAGTCCCTTTGCGCTACTTTGCGCCGTTGTGCCTTTGTGGTGGTGACCCGCGCTTTATTCGGGGTCGTGCTACTTCGTCTTTACGAGTGTACCCGCCAACGCTGCAAACCCCGCTGGCAATCCCCCCACAACCGCCGTCACCACATACAGCAACGCCGGCGTCTTCGTAGGAAAAATCTGGGCGACCTTCGCCGTAAGGATGGAGTTCGTCTGCGCATCGATGACCATGGCCGTTGTCAGCCAAAGCAGTGCAACGCCGAGGAAGCCGGCGGCGAACGATACAAAGCCATTGTTGCCCGCCCAGTAGCCGGCAGCAAACGCGCCGATCACCAGTGTCCACCAGGGAAGGAAGTATTGGAGCGCCAGGCACAACACGGCCGTGGCGATGAGTTGCTTGAGGAAGTTCATTGTACAGGGACTAATTGCGTGGATGATACTTTTTTGCCAGACAGTTGGTCGGGACTCGTTACAAAATGCAGTGTGTTATACTTCGCGTTGGCCCACGGCTCCACCATGTTGGCGTAGTACGGACTGCCCGGGTTGCCGCTCTGACCACCAGGATAGATCCCGATCGCCTTGACGCCCGTCTTTTCCATGCTCACGATCATACGCCAGGAAGGTCCGTGTGTTTGCGTGTGGGCGTTGACCACCGCCGTGCCACCACCGCTGCTGCGGACAGGAATGTTGAGCGCCTTTTGGCGAAGGAGGTGGCCGATGTAGCTGTCTTTGTAATTGCCCCAATTCAGGGGTTCGCCCTTGCGTTGTTTCCAGTCTTCGACATACTTCACTCCCGCGGAGAAAGACTTACGCAAGATGTCTGTTGCGGTTTCCTTTTCCGGGGTGGCGACCAGGTCGAAGAAGGAGAGGGTTGGCTGGGTCTTGATGAGGTAGATGGTGTTGAATGCGGTCGGATACTGCGTGGCTACGTGGGCGCTGTCGAGCTCATCCCATACCATCGGCTGGAGATGCTGCCACCAGGCCGCGAAGTAGGGCGCATCTTCGGATTCCGGACTGTTGTAGAAGTCCCAGCGCTTCAGCCGTTCGTAGGCTTCTTTCTCCCCGTCATTGAAGGTTGAAGGATCAAGGTGCGGGAGGAAGATGGGGAGCGCCTCGGCGCCACGCAGGTTGTAGTT
>JAYRXB010000055.1:0-8955 GCA_041917735.1 Cyclobacteriaceae bacterium | reverse complement strand
TGTCACCGAAAGACTTGCGCGAAGACGGATCGTTTGACTTTAACCTTATCAACCGCCGGAACTACCTCCTCATTATCCAGGGAGATGAATACTTCCGGATTGAAGAGATATTCTTTCTGAACGGTGACGTGGAAATCAACAAGGTTGCGGAGCCTATCGAAAGCAAGATTGCTTTTGAGTCGCTGGAGTTCGAAAACGGGAAGGCGAACATATTACCTGCCATGCATGCCGACCTCGACAAACTGGCCAATTTTCTCATTGATCACCCGGAGCTTCATCTCACCATTTCCGGGCATACCGATTCGGCTGGAAAAGAGGAGTCCAACCTAAGGCTGTCGCAGGCCCGTGCGGACGCCATCCGCGATTACCTGATCACGATCTTCCTCATCGATGGCAGCCGGATCAAGGCCATTGGTTACGGCAGCGCCAAGCCCATCACCCAGGAGTTGTCCGACGAGCACAAGCAACTCAACCGTCGCGTCGAATTTGAAATCAGCAAGGGGCATTGATTGCCTTCGATCAAGCCGTTCGTCACAGGAGGGGTTTGCTTTTTCTGGAATATTCCTACATTCAAGCACCTTAAACCCGGATCACCCATGCGTAACCTGATTACTCTTCTTTGCTCCCTGGTTGTTTTCCATGGCCTCGCCCAAACGGAAATCAACCCCAAAATCAAGAGCGACAAAGACAAGCAATTCGTCCTGAGCGAAATCGACAAGCACGCGGCTGAATACAAGAAAGTTTCCCGCGACATCTGGGGCTATGCCGAGTTGGGGTTCAATGAAACCAAGAGCACGGCTGAACTTCAGGACCTCTTGAAGCGCAACGGCTTCACCATCGAAACAGGGGTATCCGGTATGCCAACTGCCTTTGTGGCGACATTCACCAGTGGCACCGGCGGGCCCACGCTGGGTTTGCTGGCGGAGTTTGACGCCCTTCCCGGACTCAGCCAGGACAGCACCTTTACCAAGAAACCGATCATCGAAGGAGCCGGCGGCCACGCGTGCGGGCATAACCTGTTTGGTGCCGCCTCCTCGGCAGCCGCCATTACCCTGAAAGAATGGCTCATGAAGAACAAAAAAGCCGGGACGGTAAAACTTTATGGCACGCCCGCTGAAGAGGGTGGCTCGGCAAAAGTGTATATGGTTCGCGATGGCCTGTTCAACGGTGTCGATGCGGTATTGCACTGGCATCCTTCGTCAGCCAACGACGCAAGCCCCTCGTCGTGCCTCTCCATCAAACAGACCATGTTCCGGTTCTACGGAAGATCCGCACACGCCGCCGCCGCTCCCGATGCCGGCCGTTCGGCGCTGGATGGCGTCGAAGCCATGAACTACATGGTGAATATGATGCGCGAGCATGTTCCGCAGGATGCACGCATTCACTACATCATCGCGAAGGGAGGCCTTGCCGCAAACGTAGTCCCCGATTTTGCCGAAGTGGAATATATGGTCCGTCACCCCGACGCGCGCGTGGTGGAGGAAATCTGGAACCGGATTGTAAAGGCAGCCGAAGGAGCCGCCAGCGGAACCGAAACGACGATGAAATACGAAATCGTGTCGGGTTCGTACAACCTGGTGCCCAACGAGACGCTGGCCCGTGTGATGTATAACAACCTGGTCACCGTTGGAGGCGTCAACTATACACCGGAAGAGGCCGCGTTTGCCAAAGAAATCCAGAAGTCAATGCCCAAAGCGCCCGACCTTTCGCAGGCCGCCGTGGTTCAGCCGTTCAAGACAGGTGGTTTCTTTCCGGCGTCAACCGACGTAGGAGACATTACGTGGGTTGTTCCAACCGTTGGACTGGGTACAGCTACCTGGGTTCCGGGGGCTCCGGCGCACTCCTGGCAAGCGGTAGCTACCGGAGGCATGAGCATCGGACAAAAGGGAATGATCAATGCCGCCAAGACGATTGCGCTAACCGGCGTTGACCTGTTCAACAATCCAGCCCTGATGCAGAAAGCGAAAGATGAACTTACGCAGCGTCTGGGTCCGGGCTTCAAGTACAAATCACTCATTGGCGACCGGACGCCGCCCCTCGATTTCAGAAAAGGAAAGTGATGCTTTAGGATTATTCCCGGCACATTGCTTCGACTTCGCTCTACCCGAACACCAGATTCGGCGGTGCGAAGTTGAGGCCTTGCCGACATCAATTGCCGCCCAGCGCCTTGGAGATGTCGTTGTAGAACACGAAGACCATCAACAGGAGCAGGATGGCCATGCCGATCTTGAGGGCTGTCTCAAAGACTTTCTCGTTGGGTTCGCGGCCGCTGACCATTTCATACAACAGGAATACCACATAGCCGCCGTCGAGGCCCGGAATCGGCAGGAGGTTCATGAAGGCGAGCACCATCGACAAGAGGCCCGTCATTCGCCAGAACCGTTCCCAGTCCCACGTGCCGCCGTAAGCCTGTGCCATACCGACAGGGCCTGAAAGCGATTTCCGGAACGAAATCTCACCGGTGAAGATTTTCTTGAAGGCCTTCAGCTGAACAAAGATTACATCAAAGGCGCGCGTGGGGCCGAGGATGAGCGACTCTCCCAACGAGTATTTCTGCGCAATCATCTCCGACTCGGGAACAATAACCCGGTTTACGTAGAAACCAATGCCCGTCTCGCCCTTGTAATACTCCTTGAACCGAAGCACCTCCGATCCGCGCTGTACGGCGAAAGCAACACTGTCGGCGGCATAGCCCTTCAGGCTTACCTGCACTTCGTCAAAATAGCTGATGGGCTTTCCGTTGAGTTCGGTAATGCGGTCGCCTTTTTGTAGGCCTACCCGTTGCGCTACCGAATTCTCCCGCGTACTCTCCACCACTGGCGCGAACCGGGGCAAAACGAAACGCGTGATAGCATCGCGGGAATTGAACTTCTCAATAAAATTGGCCGGGATGGCTATGTCTACCCGCTGCCCATCGCGAAGTACCGTGTAGCGGGAGTTCTCAGCCAGAAGCACGCCCGGTTTGGTGAGGTCGTCGAAGTTTACCAGCTCACGCCCATTCACCTCCACGATCTTGTCGCCGGTCTGAATTCCCAGTTCCTGAGCCAACTCCAATGCCTCGACGCCGCCATTGTCATTGATGTACTTCATGGGGATAAACTGGTCGCCCACAAACCAGGTGATTCCAATAAAGATGAGGATACCCACAATCACGTTGACTATGATTCCTCCAAGCATGACGATGAGCCGCTGCCAGGGTTTCTTGGAGCGGAACTCCCAGTCCTGCGGGGGTGTCTTGAGAGCCTCCTTGTCCATGCTCTCGTCGACCATGCCGGCGATTTTCACGTATCCGCCCAGCGGGAACCACCCCACGCCGTACTCCGTATCGCCCTTCTTGTACTTGAAGAGCGAAAAGTTCATGACGTTGGCCATGGGGAACAGGAAGTCGAAGAAGAGGTAAAACTTCTCGACGCGGATGTTGAACATCCGGGCGGTGAAGTAGTGCCCCCACTCGTGAACCACGATTAAAATGGAAAGGCTCAGCAGGAGCTGTGCCGTCATGATCATACCTTCCATGCCTTTTTTCTTATCTGATTAATTCCTTTGCCCGTATCCGGGCCATTTTATCCGTCTCAACGTAATCTTCCAGCGCAGGTTCCTTTACATAATCCGATTTTCCCAAACATTGTTCCACAACCTCCGAAATACCCAAAAATGAAAGCCGGTCATTGAGGAATTCCGCCACTGCCACCTCGTTGGCCGCATTCAGTACGCAGGGCATGTTTCCCCCGCGGTCCAGGGCCTCAAAAGCGAGCGCAAGATTACGAAAAGTTTCCGTATCGGGTTTCTCAAAGGTCAGCGCGGGGTAACGGGCAAAATCAAAGCGGGGAAAGGTATTCATCAAACGCTGCGGATACCCCAACGCATATTGAATCGGGAGTCGCATATCCGGAAGTCCAAGTTGTGCCTTGATGGAACCGTCTTCAAACTGAACCATCGAATGGATGATGCTTTGCGGATGAACCAACACTTCGATCTGGGACGCCGCCGTACCAAAAAGCCATCGCGCCTCGATGACCTCCAATCCTTTGTTCATCAACGTCGCCGAGTCGATGGTGATTTTTGCACCCATCGACCAGTTGGGGTGTTTGAGCGCCTGGGCCTTGGTCACCTGGGCCAGTTCAGCGCGCGTCTTTCCGCGAAACGGTCCACCGGAGGCCGTCAGGATAATCTTCTCAACCGGGTTATGAATCTCGCCGGCCAGGCATTGGAAAATAGCCGAGTGCTCGGAATCCACCGGGAGAATATTGACCCGGTGCTCGCGTGCCAGGCGTGTGACCAGCGCACCGGCGACGACCAGCGTCTCCTTGTTCGCCAATGCGATCGACTTCCCGGCCTCGATGGCCTTGATCGTTGGTTTCAACCCGGCATAGCCAACGAGGGCGGTGACGACCAGGTCAACCGAATCCATCTGCACTACCGATTCCAGGGCCTGTGCACCCGCGAATACCTTTACCGGTTCGCCAGCCAACGCCTCCTTTACCGCGGTGTAATGCGCTTCGTCAACGATGACAACCACATTGGGCTTGAACTGCCGGGCCTGGCTGATCAACACATCCGCATTGCGCTGGGCCGTCAACACCTCCACCTCGAACTCATCGGGATTGGCAGCTACAACCTCGAGGGTTTGCCGGCCAATGGAGCCAGTCGATCCGAGGATGGCAAGTCGTTTCTTGGGAAGGGATGACAAGGTGTAAGCGTTTTGCGTTAGGGAAGCGCTGTTAATTCCGGCTCAATATCGATGATCGGGAAGCAAGAGACAATACTCACCGCAACACGTCAGCAATTTTGCGGTCGTTGGATAGCCGGGGTACTTTGTTCTGGCCCCCGAGTTTGCCCTGGCTCTTCATGTAATCGATGAACGCATTCTTTTTCAAGGGCGTAAGGACCAGCGGCCGGAGAATGCTTCCGGTAATGAGGTCATCGTAGTAGGTGTTCAGGTTTCGCAGCTGCTGATCGAGGTCTGCAGCAAACGCTTGTTTATCGCGGGGTTCACGCCCGAATTCAACCAGCCATTCATGATGCGGCAGGCCCTCCGAAGGAGTGACCTGGGGTGCAACCGTAAATTCAATTACCTCGGTTTCCGGAAATTTCTCCATGGTGCGCTTCAGCGCTTTCTCCACTTCTTCCCCGATGACGTGTTCGCCAAAGGCAGAGATGAAGTGCTTGATGCGGCCGGTCACCACCAGCCGATATGGGTCTTTGGACACAAACTTGACTGTATCGCCAATGGAGTATCCCCACAGGCCGGCATTGCTGTTGATGATCACCGCGTAATTCTTGTTGAGTTCCACCTCGCCAATTGTCAGGCGCCGGGGATTTTCATT
Organism: Cyclobacteriaceae bacterium; assembly: GCA_041917735.1. GTDB lineage: Bacteria > Bacteroidota > Bacteroidia > Cytophagales > Cyclobacteriaceae > ELB16-189. The sequence continues at coordinate 3,628 of JAYRXB010000055.1, read as the reverse complement.
GAAGTACTCGTCGGCCGGGATGAACTCGAAGAAGATGCCGCTGTTGAGCAGCATCAGCAGCCCGGGGTGATGTTGCGAATCCTGGTAGGCGATGAAGCCTTCCGAGGCCGGGTACATCTCGATGCTATCGATCTTCTTACCGATCGATTCAAAAAGTTTGGCACGGTACGGCTCGAAATTCACGCCACCATAGACGAACAATGAAAAGTCAGGAAATACATCCTTGATTTTCTTGCCGGTGCGCGCCTGGATCCGGTCGAAGTACATCTGCACCCACGGCGGGATACCGGAGATGAGTGTCATCCGCGCTTCGAGGGTCTCATCAATGATGCGTTCCAGTTTTTCCTCCCAGTCGTCGATGCAGTTGGTCTTATAGCTTGGTTTCTGGTTGCCGCGCAGGTATCCGGGCACATGGTGGTTTACAATCCCGGAAAGGCGACCCGTAGGAATACCGGCTTTACTGTCGAGCTCCGGGCTACCGGAAAGAAAGATTAACTGGCCGTCGGTAAATGCACCATTGCCAGTTTCGTGAATGTAGCTGAGCAGTGCATTGCGCGCGCTGTTGATGTGATTCGGTATGGAATCCCTGGTGATGGGAATGTATTTCGTGCCACTGGTGGTGCCCGATGTCTTGGAAAAATAGGCAGGCAGACCGGGCCACAGGATGTCGGGAGTTCCTTCCAGCACCTTTTCGATATACGGCTTCAGTGCCTCGTAGTCGCGGATCGGCACCTGTCGCCTGAAGTCTTCGTGCGACCGGATGTCGACAAACCCATGGTCCTTACCGAATGCCGTCGTTGATGCCCTGGCCACAAGCTGCGCACGCACTGCTTCCTGGACGACCGCTGGCCGCGACGACCAGTCGCGGGTTTGCCGGGCAATCAGGGCAGCAAAGGGGCGTGCAAGGAAGGATCGAAAACCCATGGATGGCAGATAACCGACCACAAAGGTGGCCATGGTCTGGAACTTAATAAAATCATGGCCGTTTTATATTTGCGCTGAATTAAACCAGGCACGTATGGGAAACATGTTTAGGACGATGGTGGTGGCGTTTCTGGCGGGTATCGCCGGGGCCTATGTGTTTGTGAATTATGGCCAGCGGGGCCAATCCGGTTCAACCGATCCGGAAGCGAAGTATACCGTCAATACCTACGAACCGGAATCCGAATATCGTCCCAACGTGGTAGCGCCCTCGGAGGCCGGATCGCTGGAGAAGGTCGACTTCAGCGAAGCAGCGGCGAAAGCGATACCCAGTGTAGTCTTTATCAACAGTATCTCCCAGAGCAGCGCAGCCTACAATCATTGGGATTGGATCTTCGGGCGCGGCGGCCAGAACACGCGCGTCTCCAGCGGATCCGGGGTCATCTTCACCGCCGACGGCTATATCGTCACCAATAACCACGTCATTGAAGCTGCCGAAAAACTGCAGGTGATCTACAACAAGAAAGTATACGACGCCGAACTCATCGGCACAGACCCGTCTACTGACCTTGCCGTTCTGAAAATTGACGAAACCAACCTGAGGCCGGCAACCCTGGGCAACTCCAAAACCCTCGCCGTGGGCGAATGGGTGATTGCGGTAGGCAACCCATTCTCGCTTTCATCCACCGTTACCGCCGGCATCGTAAGTGCCAAAGGCCGGCGGATCAATATTGTGGAAGACAAGTTTCCCATCGAGTCCTTTATACAGACGGATGCCGCCATCAACCCGGGCAACAGCGGCGGGGCGCTGGTAAACAAAAACGGCGAACTGGTGGGCATCAATACCGCCATCTCCTCGCCTACCGGCTCTTACACCGGCTACGCGTTCGCGGTACCGATCGACATCGCGAAAAAGATCGTGAACGACCTGATCAAGTACGGCATCGTGCAAAAGCCCTTCTGGGGTGGCAGTGTGCTGGACTACGATTACCAGACGGCGCAGAAGTACAAACTCAAAACCTCAGGCAACGAATTCCGCGGCGTGGTGCTGGCCGAGCTGGACAAAGAGGGTGTGGCCCGAAGCGCCGGTCTTGAACTCGGCGACATCATCATCAAATTGGGCGATGTGGAAGTGAACAGCAAGAGCGAGTTTGAAGAAGAGCTGAGTCACCACTACCCGGGTGAGAAACTTACCTTCACCTACCTCCGCGACGGCAAACCCGGTATTGTCAGCCTTACGCTGGTGAACAAGAACGGAGGCACGAGCCTGATCAAGCGACAGATCTTCAGCGACAGCCAGCTTGGCGCGGAACTCGAGGCCGTAGACTTTGGTGTGAAGGTGTACAAGATCAAGGATGGTCTGTTCCGCCGCATTGGCATCCCTGAAAACTACACGATCATCTCGATCAACCGCCAGCGCGTGAAGAGCCCGCAGGAAGTGATTGACTTCTTCCAGAAATACCGCGGCCGCGTGCTACTCTACGGCATCACGAGCGCGAAGGAAGAATACCCGTTGCAGTTTAATTTGAACTGACCCAGGCTCCTATGAAGCCATCCGCATCTTGAGCTTCTTGGCCAACTCGTCGACGGAATTCTTAAAGTTCGGGTCCGTCTTCATCATGTCTTCCACCGACTCGAGGGCGTGGATGACGGTACTGTGGTCGCGGCCGCCGAAGTTTTCGCCAATCAACGCGAGCGTCAGCTGGGTGTAGCGCTTGCAGAAATACATGGCCACCTGGCGGGGAATGACGATCTCGCGCTTCTTGATCTTTCCCTTCATCGCATCGAGGTCGACGCGGAAATAGTCGCCCACAGTCTTCTGGATGAAGTCGACCGACACGTCCGACTGAATCTCCTTGACAATGTTCTTCATCACCTCCTTGGCGAGGTCGAGGTCGATATCCTTCTTGAGCAGCGTGGCGTGAAAGATCAGTGAATTGAGCACCCCTTCCATGTCGCGCAGGTTGGTATCCACGCTGTAGGCAAGGTATTCGGCCACTTCCGTCGGTATCTGGATTCCGTCGGACTGCATCTTGTTGTGAATGATGGCCAGCTTCGTTTCGAAGTCAGGCTCCTGCAAGTCGGCGGTGAGGCCCCACTTGAACCGGGAGAGCAAACGCTCCTGGAAGCCCTTGAGGTCGCGCGGTGGGCAGTCGCTGGTCATGATGATTTGCTTGCCCGTCTGGTGCAACTGGTTGAAAATATGGAAAAACATCTCCTGTGTCTTCTCCCGCCCGGCGAGGAACTGCACATCGTCGAGGATGAGCAGGTCGACCTGGAGATAGAAATTCTGGAAGTCCTGCAGCTTGTGGTTCTGGAGCGCGTTGAGGAACTGGTTCGTGAAATCGTTTTGATCCACGTACAGCACGATCTTCTCGGGAAGCTTCTGCTTGATTTCATTTCCGATGGCCTGCACGAGGTGCGTCTTGCCGACGCCTACACCGCCGTACAGCATGAGCGGGTTGAAGCTCGTCACACCGGGTTTCTTGGCAACAGCCACACCGGCCGAACGCGCCAGCCGGTTGCAATCGCCTTCTACAAAATTCTCAAACGTGTAGCTCGGGTTGAGGCGCGAATTGACGGTACGGGGATCGATGGTGCGCAGCGTGAACGGGGAGTAATCCTCCAGGTTGCCGTTGCCATTCCCGTTGGCAACCGGCCCGGAAACGCCCGTTTTGCCCTTACCATTGGGGTAATTGACCGTCAG
>JAYRXB010000054.1:0-2502 GCA_041917735.1 Cyclobacteriaceae bacterium | reverse complement strand
GAGCGTATCGCTGTACCGAAAGTCTATGGGTCGGTACTTTTGAGGATTGTAGTCGCCATCGTCAGAAGAAAGTACGTTGTCCTTGGTGTTAACGGCAAGTTCAATTCGAATATGGATGGAGTCGGCGTCAAGACTAAATTGGCTGGAGTCCGGTAGTGTATTTAGGGTCAAAGTCCTAAACTGAAGTCCGGGCAGAACCCCGGGGTCGCTTAATGTATCTAGCGTCATACGAACCGAGGTGATCGTACCGTTGATGCGTGTGTCTATTGTGGCGAGGGTATTGAATTTCAATGGCTGTTTGTGTGCTTCCCCCGTGACGGAATCAACCGCCTTTAGATTGTAGAGTTCAAGAGACGGATAATCCAGGTTTCCTGCTCTGTTTTTCAGAAAATGCTCAATCGGCATCGAGTAGTAATCAACGAATAATGAGGTGAACTGAGAAGAGATAGTGCGGTCCGGGTAGTAGATATCACTGGCATCTCGGAATCGATTCAGGTACACATAATCCACATTCCAGGTATCAAACGGTCCCGACAGCCTTGCATAGTTGGAAAACCGAAACTGGAAAGCGTCATGAAAGAACCTGTCGTCAGAGACTGGAATGATCACTTGTTGAAACACGTCGGTTGGCATGGTGGAAGATGTTTCCAGCACCACTACATTCTCCCAGGTTCCATCCTGGGCTTTGAAGGAGAGAATTAGTTGGTCACCTGGATCGGGCGGCTCACCCCGGCCGCGGAGCTGGTAGAAGAAGCTGAAGTATACGGTATTGCGATCCGCCTGATTCACGAGATCCATCCGGATAGGTTGGGAGGTCAGGCGGTCGGCAATTCCTTTAGCCAGTACATCGTTATTTTTGGCATATGGTTGGCCTAGCGAATCTACACCATCGAAGGTCACGACGTTCTTCGAAGGGGGACGAATACCCATACCATTATTCAGGAGCACAGATTGTCCGTACAGCCACAAGCTGTCGCGAAGCAGGGTATCATTGGCGGAAAAGTCGTCGAAGAAGGGAAGAAAGGTTGGATCCACAACCTGTGTTCGGCCAGCCGGCGGTTTGGACCTGGTTCGGGAAGCGCTCGGGAGCGGGTACTCTACCAGCTGCGCTTCGGCAACCAAGGCAGACAGTAAGACAATGAAAAGGGTGGCTGTTCTATTCACGCAGCACAGGTTCAGAGGCTAGTTATCCTCCGGCTCCTTGATTTGGTAACCCTTCGGACCTATCCACAGTTCGACCGGATCACCAATGCTCACGGAATCGCCCGGCTGAGGATATTGCTTGATAACGAAAGATTCTATACCGGTGGTATCCACATCGCCTGGAATTTGTACGGCACCAAGGTGCAGGCTGAGGTTGGCCAACCGCAGTAGCACATTCTTGTAGGAAAGGCCCACAAAATTGGAAAGCACGAAGTCCCTTGGACCCGCACCATCCCCGACGACAAGGTCGATGGTGGAACCTTTGGGGACGCGGGTTCCCGGCATGACCACGCGACCCTGGTACCGGATCTCCATGATCAGGTGATAGTTGGGGCTTCTGCGGTAGATAATCCTGCCGCGTACAAGCTCGGCGCTTCTCAGGACAGCCTCGGCGTTTTCCAATGAGCCCGCACCACCTTCGCCAAACAGGTTCGGGAGCGGCAACGTGGGTGGTGACCTGCGGTTAACCGTTAGGTATACCTTGCGGTTTTCCTTCACAAAATGCCCCGGCCTCGGCACCTGAGCAAGAACGGTGAGGGGTGGCAAGTCTCCGGAATACGAGGAGTCACTCACCTCATACCGAAGGTGCAACGGCGTAAGAATTTTGTCGCTTTCGTAGATATCCTTCCCGGTAAGGTCCGGAACCTGCACCTCTTTGCCATGATTGGTGGTGCTGGGTAGGTATCCATAGAAAAATAGCAGGCTTACGAGCAGGACAATGCCTCCGGCAAGTGCCAGGTTCGCCAGTAGCGCACCCAGCGTTTGAGACCGAAGGAAGGCTATCGCTTTCTTGATGTCCATCAGTAGTTCAGTGACGAGTTGAATTCACGTTCAATACGGCTGGTAGACTGATGCCGTTTAACCGATAGCGCGATAAGCCGACTGATAAGTTCGGTAAAACTGATGCCACGTTCTTTCCACATCATCGGGTACATGCTGGAGTTAGTGAATCCAGGTATCGTGTTTATTTCATTGACAAATATGTCATCGTCTTCCGAAAGGAAAAGATCGACGCGGGCATAGTCTTCGCACTTCAATGCGGTAAAGGCGCGTACGGATAGTTCACGGATACGTTCGGCATGCGATGCACTGAGTTTGGCCGGGACTTCAATGGACACTGCTTTGCTGTCCACATACTTGGCATCAAACGTATAGAAATCGTATTTCTTGCTGATGATGATCTCGCCCGGCAGCGAAGCCTTGGGTGGATCGTTGCCGAGGATGGCGCATTCAATTTCTCTTCCCCGAACGTAGCGTTCAAACAGCAGCTCATTGTCGTACCGAAATGCCTCCTTGACG
>JAYRXB010000053.1:0-4562 GCA_041917735.1 Cyclobacteriaceae bacterium | reverse complement strand
ACCTGTTCACCCACGCCTTCTTCAAGGCCTTGCTCTTTCTTGGCGCCGGCTCTGTCATCCATGCCGTACACAGCAACCTCATGACCGAGATGGGCGGACTACGTAAATCCATGCCGGTCACGCACCTCACCTTCCTCATCGCCTGCCTGACCATCGCCGGGTTGCCCCCGCTCTCTGGCTTCTTCAGCAAGGATGAAATTCTTGTTGCAGCGTTTGAACACAACAAAATCGTGTTCGGTGTCCAGTGGCTGGTGGTTGGTCTGACCGCCTTCTACATGTTCCGACTATACTTCCGGATTTTCTGGAGTCACGAGCCCGCCTACCACCATCCGCCCCATGAGTCGCCCGTGGTCATGACTGTGCCGCTCACCCTGTTGGCCATCGCTTCCGTGTTTGCAGGCTTCGTGCCCTTTCACAGCTTGGTCACCAGCGACAACCTGCCCCTGGAGACCCACTTCCACTGGGCGATAGCAGCTCCATCCATTCTCATAGCGCTGATTGGTATCCTCGTTGCAGCGATGATGTACAAGAAGCAGAATCCTAGGCCGGACAACGTAGCCCAGGCACTGTCCGGATTCTACACCGCGGTATACAACAAGTTCTACATCGACGAGGTCTACCTCTTCATCACCAAAAACATCATCTTCCAGTATATCTCGCGCCCTGTCGCCTGGTTTGACCGCCATATTGTGGATGGCACCATGAACTTCATCGGCAATTCGACGGTAGCGTCGGCGTCAGCGATCAAGAAGATGCAGTCGGGGCACATGCAATTGTACATCTGGTTCTTCGCCTCAGGCGCTCTCCTGCTGGCCTTGCTGATTCTCTACCTTAACTGACATGGCCATGAATCCACTGCTTATACTCATCCTCATCCCGGTACTCACCGTGGCCGGCATTGCCCTGGTCAAAGACATTCGCCAGGTGCGCGTGGTCTCCGCCATCGGGATGGGCGCACAGCTGCTGTTCGCCTTCTACCTGGTGTACGCCTTCTATGCCTTGCGGGGAGCCGGAAACAACGATGCCATGCTTTTCGTGTCGACGTCGACGTGGTATGAGGCCTTCAACATTCAGTACAAGTTTGGGATTGACGGGATCTCCCTGTCGATGATCGTACTCACGGCGCTGGTGACCTTTGCCGGCGTGTTTGCCTCCTGGCAGGTGGAGTTCCTCACCAAGGAGTTCTTCATCTCGCTGATCATCCTGGCTTCCGGCGTGTTCGGTTTCTTCATCTCGCTCGACCTCTTCACCATGTTCCTCTTCTACGAGGTGGCGGTGATTCCCATGTATTTGTTGATCGGCATCTGGGGCAGCGGACCCAAGGAATACTCGGCGATGAAGCTTACCCTGATGCTCATGGGCGGCTCCGCACTCTTGCTGGTCGGCTTGTTGGGCATTTACTTCAACTCCGCTCCCGATGGCGGTCAGCTTACCTTCGACCTTACGGCAATCGCCCAGGTAAAAATCCCGTACGACGCCCAACTCTTCTTCTTCCCGTTCACCTTCATTGGGTTTGGTGTCTTGGGTGCTCTCTTCCCGTTTCACACCTGGTCACCCGACGGCCACGCTTCGGCACCGACGGCTGTTTCCATGCTGCACGCCGGGGTACTCATGAAACTCGGGGGCTACGGCGCGTTCCGGGTTGCCATGTACCTTCTCCCTGAAGCCGCCCACTCCATGGCGTGGATTTTCATCATCCTGACAACCATCAGTGTGGTGTACGGTGCCTTCGGCGCCATTTGGCAGAAGGACCTGAAATACATCAACGCCTACTCTTCGGTGAGCCACTGCGGCCTGGTGCTCTTTGCCTTGCTCATGATGAATGAGACAGCCACGACCGGCGCCATCCTGCAGATGATCTCCCACGGACTGATGACAGCAATCTTCTTTGCCTTGATCGGCATGATCTACGGGCGCACGCACACCCGCATGATCGACGAGATGGGCGGACTCATGAAAGTGATTCCGTTTCTATCGGTTGTCTACGTGATCGCCGGTCTCGCCTCCCTGGGTCTTCCGGGGCTCAGTGGGTTCGTAGCCGAGATGACCATCTTCGTGGGCAGCTTCCAGAACGCCGACACCTTCCACCGGGTAGCGACTATCGTAGCGGCCTCTTCCATCGTCATCACCGCGGTATATATCCTTCGGGTGGTCGGCATCCTGCTGCTCGGCCCCATTAAGAATGCACATTTCAACGAACTCACCGATGCCACGTGGTTTGAACGCGTGAGCACCATCACGCTGGTGGTTTCCATCGCCGCCATCGGTCTGGCACCCTTCTATTTGTCTGAGCTGATCCGTGAACCGCTTGGTGAGATGATCCAACACCTAATTGCCCGGCTATGACCTGGAATGACGTCTATATTCTTCGCAACGAAATCCTGCTGACCCTGCTGGTACTCTACCAGCTCATCGCCGATCTGGCAGAGGGCCGTGACAATCGAAACCTCGTCAACGGCACCATTATTGGCTTCGCGGTGATCGCCGGCATGGGGTTCTACCCGGTCGAGACCACCAGCCTGTTCGGCGGCATGTACCTCAGCGATCCGCTGCGCAACTTCCTCAAGTTCATCCTCAACCTGTCGACGCTCATCATCCTCCTGCAGTCGGCCAGCTGGCTGCGCAAGCCCGAGAACCAGGCGAAGACCGGCGCATTTTACATGCTAATCTTCTCTACGCTCATGGGCATGTCCTTCATGGTATCCTCCGGGCACTTCCTCATGTTGTACTTGGGACTTGAGACCGCGACACTTCCCCTCACCTTGCTTGCGGCCTTCGACAAGAAGCTACGCCGCAGTGCAGAGGCCGGCATCAAGCTGCTAATGTCTTCGGCTGTCTCTTCGTCCGTGCTGTTGATGGGACTCTCGTTGCTCTACGGGGCCTACGGAAGCCTGTATTTCGGTGAGATGGCCTCGCAGGTGATTGCCACGCCACTCTCCGTCTTTGGCCTCGTGCTATTCATCGCCGGCTTCGGCTTCAAACTCTCGCTGGTGCCCTTCCACCTTTGGACCGCCGACGTGTACGAAGGTGCACCCCTGCCCGTGACCATGTACTTCTCCGTGGTATCGAAAGGTGCGGCTCTGTTCACACTGATGCTCGTGCTCTACAACGTCTTCGCGCTGGATCCGAAGACCTGGACGTTGACTGCCTACTTCCTGGCGGTGGCTACTATGATTGTGGGTAACCTGTTTGCCCTGCGGCAGAAGAATTTGAAACGGTTTCTCGCCTTCTCCTCCATCACGCAGGCCGGCTTCATGATGCTGGGGTTTGTCAACAGCGAAATGCTGGGAATGACGACGGTCGTCTACTTTATGCTGATCTACGCGCTTTCCAACCTGGCCGTCTTCGGTGTACTGTCGATGGTCTTTAACGCCACCGGCAAAGAACACATCGACGACTTCAACGGGTTCTACCATACCAACCCACGACTCAGCCTGATTATGTTGCTGGCCTTGTTCTCGTTGGCAGGTATTCCGCCTGTTGCGGGTTTCTTCGGAAAGTTCTTCCTGTTTACAGCTGCTGCTTCGCAGGGGTTGTACATCCTGGTACTGATTGCTGTACTCAACGCCACCATCTCCCTCTACTACTACTTGCTGGTGGTGAAGGCCATGTTCATCAACAAGAGCGACGCACCTGTTGCAAAACTCTCTTCTACCTGGCAAGAGAAGCTCGCGTTCACGATCTGCCTGGCGGGTATAGCCGCGATCGGGTTTGTGAGTGGCGTTTACGACTACGTAGCAGCTTTGATGTAGCCTTAATCGCGAACTGTAATTTTACCGCAGAGGCGCGGAGGCGCAGAGGTCCAGAATCAGAAAAGGAATAGCTTCTTCACGATTTTGGATCGCATCTTCAGGTAGGCCCTTCTGAATGCTGGCGCAGAACCCCTGACCCCGGTATTGCAGAGAATCACAATCGTCAGGTCACGCTTCGGAAAGTAGTACACATCGGTAGTCGTGCCAATGCCGCGGCCGGAGTGACCGTAGAGTTGGCCATAGGGAAAAGACTTGTCGGCCATCAGACCAAGTCCCGTATCGGTTCGAATGCCGGTGTTGCCCGTTTTCATAAGTACTAACGACTCCTTGCTCAGGATGCTGTCCTTCATCAGGAGTTGGATAAACCGGGCAGCTTCATTTGCTGTGGAGTATATCCCATCATCGCCGGTAAACCAGTTCGTGGTTTCAACGGTCTGGCGGGTAAGGTTTTCTATCTCACCATCCCGGTTGGGGTCACCGTAGTATTGAACATTCGCCCCCGGCGGAGTCTCCCGGTAGTAGGTGTGTGAAAACTCCTTCGTGGACAGAAGATTTCTGATATACACGGTGTGACCCTCAGGGGTTACCCGATCCATGATCATGGCCAGGAGGAGATAATTGGTACTGCTGTAGTGATAGGCTGATCCTGGTTCGGCGAGGGCTGGCTTCCCATAGGCATACCGGCGCAGCGCATTCAGCTGGGTGAGTGTATCCAGTTTCAGCTTACCCGAAAGGTAAAGACGGTTCAGGGCAGTATCGGTGTCATAGTTTTGCCAGCCCGACGTGTGACCCAGGAGGTGGCGGATGGTT
>JAYRXB010000052.1:0-7067 GCA_041917735.1 Cyclobacteriaceae bacterium | reverse complement strand
GAAATACTTCCCTTGGTTGTCTGGTATTCGGCTGGCACCGAGATGCCGTAGCCATCGTCCCACACGGCGGTGAGCATGGGAATCTGGAGTACGCCAGCCGCGTTGATGGCTTCAAAGAACATCCCTTCCGACGTCGACGCGTTGCCGATGGTGCCGAAGGCGATCTCGTTGCCCTGGTTCGACAGGTTGGTAAAGGATTTCAGGCCCGGGTTGTTGCGGAAGAGCTTCGAGGCATAGGCCAGCCCCACCAGCCGCGGCATCTGCGAGGCCGTGGGTGAAATGTCCGCCGAACTATTCTTGAGTTCCGACAGGTTCTTCAGGCTGCCATCCGCATTGAGCATGCGCGTGGCGAAGTGGCCGTTCATCAGACGCCCTGCCGACATGGGGTCGGCCTGTACGTCGGGATGTGCATAGAGTTGCGCGAAATATTGACGGAGGGTCATCTCACCGATGGCGAGCATGAACGTCTGGTCGCGGTAGTATCCCGAGCGGAAGTCGCCGGCCTTGAACACCTTGGCCATGGCGATCTGGGCGATCTCTTTACCATCGCCGAAGATGCCGAACTTGGCTTTGCCCATGAACACCTCTTTGCGCCCGATGAGGCTTGCTTCGCGGCTGGCCACCGCCAGGCGGTAATCGGCAAGCACCGCTTTTGCTTTGGCGGGAACAACGGACGGGGTGAGGGTTTTGGTTGGACTCATGGCTCCGTTTTGGTGACAGAAAAAACCCGGGGGATTCGTTCAAAAGTAGGTAAAATCGAAAGAGGCTTCAAACGATTGTTCCGAGTCAAAAGAAAATACGGGGCGCCTTAACGCGAACCAAAGAATTTTACCCAATCCCCACCTTCCACCAAAGGTTCGGTGCCGGCCTTTTCGAAGAGGTAGATACCGACATTGTCGCCGCGCACCTTCACCTCGTCGTAGAAATATCCAACGCCGATTTCCAGTTGGTGAATAGCCTGCTCGATGGCCGGGTCGATCACCCGATGCACTTCGATGGTGATCACATCCCTGGGATCCCCCGTACGTACCGCATACGGATAGCCCGGCAGTGCATACAGCCGATACCCGGCGAGGGAGTCGGTGTACAAATACTCCAGGCCAGCCTTGTATCGGCGATGGTTGGACATCCCCTTGCGAAGTGAGCCGTAGAAGGCATACCGGTGATCCTTGTTCATGTCATCCAAATTTGGCGTCCCGGCGGCTAAACTAGCCCGATTTCTCTTAACTTTGGGCCCGCTTTAAATCGGTAATCGGTAATCGGTAATCGGTAATCAGTAATCGGTAATCAGTAATCGGTAGTCGGTTGAAACGCAAAGCACATTAGCACATTAGCACATTAGCACCTCAACACCTTAACACTTATACCATGATCGTCGGTGTCCCCAAAGAAATCAAGAACAATGAGAACCGTGTGGCCCTCACCCCTGCCGGCGCGCAGGAGCTGACCCGCCGCGGCCATACCGTGTACATCCAGGCTTCTGCCGGCGAAGGCAGCGGCTTCAGCGATGAAGAATATGTGAAAGCAGGCGGCAAACTCCTTCCCACGGCAGCCGAGATCTTCAACATCGCCGAGATGATCATGAAGGTGAAGGAGCCCATCGAACAAGAATACAACCTCATCAAGAAAGACCAGCTGGTCTTCACCTACTTCCACTTTGCTTCTTACGAGCCCCTCACCCACGCCATGATCAAGACCGGCGCGGTGTGCCTGGCCTACGAAACGGTGGAACGCGTCGACGGCAGCCTGCCGCTGCTCGTGCCCATGAGTGAAGTAGCAGGACGCATGGCCATTCAGGAAGGCGCGAAGTACCTCGAGAAGCCACTGAAAGGTCGCGGCATTCTCCTCGGCGGTGTGCCGGGCGTTATGCCGGCCAAGGTGCTCATCCTCGGCGGTGGCGTAGTTGGAACCAACGCTGCCAAGATCGCCGCGGGTATGGGTGCCGATGTCATCATCACCGACGTGAACATCAATCGCCTGCGCTACCTCGATGACGTGATGCCGAAGAACGTGCACACGATGGTCTCCAACGACTACGTGCTGCGTGACCTCGTGAAGACCCACGACCTGATCGTCGGCGCGGTGCTGATCCCCGGCGCGAAGGCTCCCAAGCTCATCACCAAAGACATGCTCAAGTCGATGCGCCCCGGTACGGTGCTCGTCGACGTGGCCGTAGACCAGGGCGGTTGCATCGAGACGTGCAAGCCCACCACCCACGAGAACCCGACTTACATCATCGACGACGTGGTGCACTATTGCGTGGCCAACATGCCGGGTGCTGTTCCGTATACGTCGACGCTCGCGCTCACCAACGCCACGCTCCCCTACGCCATCAAGCTCGCCGGCAACGGCTGGAAGAAAGCGTGTCAGGACAGCATGGAGCTGCGCAAAGGACTCAATGTCATCAACGGAAAAGTTGTTTACAAAGCGGTAGCGGAGGCGTTCAGTCTGCCGTACACCGACGTGAAGGATTTTCTGGCGTAGTAGTCGATGGTCCATGGTCCACGGTCGATAGTCGATGGTCGATAGTTGATGGCCATGGGATTGATGCGTGGAAAAGCTAACGGCTAAAGGCCAATAGCCAAAGGCCAACTTCTCTCCGAAACCTGGGAAGGAGAAATTCGTTTTCATGGGCATAACTGCTGTCATGAAAAACATCATCATCTTCCTGGTCTTCGTTTCCGCCGCCACTTACGGCCAAACCATTCAAAAAGAGAAATGGCATTGGGATGACCCGCTGAAGCAGGACACCACTGCCGGGTATGTGCAGGTAGTCAAAGTGGATAACGTCCTCTATGTCTCCGGCGCCGTAGCCCGTGAAGTCACGCCGCAGGGCATCACCCGCGTGTACAAGGCGCTGGAACGCTCACTCCAATCTCACGGCGCCACGTTCCAGAATGTCGTCAAGGAAAATCTGTACACTACGGACATTGAGGCGATGAAGACCCACAACGCCGCCCGCAAAGCGTTCTACAAGGGCGACTTCCCCGCGGCCACGTGGGTGCAAATCAGCCGGCTCTATATGGCGGAAGCCAAACTGGAAGTCGAGCTCGTCGCACACCTACCGAGGAAGTAAAAGCCAAAAGCTAAAGGCGAAAAGCTGAAGGCAAATGGTGGAGCTATTGCTTCTAGCTTTCAGCTTTCAGCGGAACTTTCCGCGCATGCATGCCGTTCGTAACTTGACGGCATGATTCATTCCTACCTCCTGCTCACCATTACCCTGCTCTTTGCTGTCTTGCTGCTGGTGATGGTCGGCGAACGACTCAAAATCAGCTATCCCATCTTCCTGGTCATCGGCGGACTGCTCATCAGTTTTGTCCCCGGCATCCCGCCCGTCGCCATCGACCCCGACCTGGTCTTCCTCATCTTCCTCCCGCCCATCCTCTACGCCGCCGCCTGGTACACATCATGGCACGACTTCTGGAAATGGAAGCGCCCCATCGGGCTGCTGGCGGTAGGGCTCGTCATCCTCACGTCTACCATTGTCGCCTACCTCACGGAATGGATGATCCCGGGATTTCCCCTGGCCGCCGGGTTCCTCCTCGGCGGCATCATCTCGCCGCCCGATGCGGTCGCCGCCACGTCGGTGCTCCGCGGCATGGCGATCCCCAAGCGCGCCATCATCATCCTCGAAGGTGAAAGCCTCATCAACGACGCATCAAGCCTCATCGTCTTCAAGTTTGCGCTGGCCGCGATCCTCACGCACTCCTTCGTGTTGCAGGAGGCCGTCGGCACGTTCTTCCTCATGGCCGGCATGGGCATCGTCGTGGGTCTGCTGGTGGCCCTGGCGGCCTACCACCTGCACCGGCTGCTGCCCACCACACCGAGCATCGACATCGCCCTCACGCTGATTACACCTTATGTGATGTACATCGGCGCTGAATATTTCCATTTCTCCGGCGTACTCGCCGTGGTGAGCGGCGGACTGTTCCTCTCCTACCGCTCGCACAAGTTTCTGAGTTCACAATCACGCCTGCAGGCCACGGTGGTGTGGCAGACACTGATCTTCTTGCTAAACGGCACCGTCTTCATTCTCATCGGCCTCAACCTGCCCGTCATCGTCAACGGGTTGCAGGAAGTGTCGGAATGGGACGCCATCACCTACGGGCTGATCATCTCCGCAGCCATCATCGTCATCCGCGTCATCTGGACGTACACCATGACGTTTATTCCGCGGTTTCTGTTCCGCTCCATCCGCGAAACAGAAAAGAGCCCGGGCTGGAAAGGACCGTTTGTCGTGAGCTTCGCCGCCATGCGCGGTGTGGTGTCGCTGGCAGCCGCCTTCTCCATCCCCCTCCTGCTTCCTGGCGGCGAGGCGTTCCCGTACCGCAACCTGATTCTCTTCCTCACCTTCGTCGTCATTCTCGTCACGCTCGTGGGCCAGGGCCTTCTGCTGCCCTGGATCATCCGGTGGATCAAGGTGGAGGAGATCGACCCCGTGCGGCCCGACGGCGAGCAGGAAGCCGAACTCCAGCTGTACCTGAAGCAGGCGTCGTTGAAGTTGCTCACCGAAAAGCACGCCCGCTACATCGAGCGCAATCCGCTCGTCGCCAACCTGCGCTCCCAACTGGAAAGCGACATCGCGCTCACCAGCCAGCGCATCGACTCCTTCGACTGCAACACGCGGGAACAGGAAAACTACCGGCGCGTGCTCACCGACATCCTCGACGAGCAGCGGGAGGAGCTGGTGCGGCTTCGGAATGCGCGGCTCTTCTCCGAGGAGGTGCTTCGTAAGCAGGCGGCGCAGCTGGATTTGGATGAGGCCAGGCTGCGGGGAGGGCTGGAGTGAAGAGTGAGAAGTGAAGAGTGAGAAGTGAAGAGTGAAAAGGGAAGAGGGAAAAGGGAAAAATTAGAAATGAAGAAGGAAGAATCAGAAATGAGGGATCTTGACCAGGGGCATGAGCAAATGCTCTTGTTGATCAAGCTGTTGCACACCTTCATTTGGGTCTTCTTCAATGTTGTCATCTTCTACATGTTGTACGCGGTCACGCTGGGCAGCATCGACCGGTGGCTATGGATTGGGTATGGTCTTATCGGGGCAGAAACATTGACACTTCTCGTATTCAAATTCTACTGCCCCCTCACCGTGTGGGCACGCCGCTATTCGGACTCTCCCGCTGCCAACTTTGACATATTTCTGCCGGAGTGGCTGGCGAAGTATAACAAGCAGATCTACACGGGAATTATGGTTGTCATTCTGGCGCTGACGATATATCGGGTTCTTTAGCAGAAGCCGGGAGGAATTGGGAATTCAGTATTCAGGACATAGGATAATGACGTTCAGTGCTGCTGGGGAAATATTGTTCCCCTTTAGGGGGCGGGGGAAGAAGAATTGAGGGGAAATTCAGAACACGGGATTTACAAAACGGAACCACCCGGAACATACTTCTACGGATGTCAGGCTCTTGAAGTATTTCTGATCGAAGCTTCTTATATTTATTGTCAGGTCAACGTTCCATTTACAAATGGGTTCACACCGATGTATGCCCGTCATTCGGTTCAGTGCGATAGCCGTTTGCATCACCGCCTGGTGGATTGCAACACCTTCGTACTCCCAGGATTCCCTCACCAACGACATCCTGACCACCCGCGTGTTTCGCAAGGGAATCTACCGTAAGGCGGATGAATTCCGCACCAACAGTCCCGGCGAGACAGGCGAGTTCACTGTGAAATATGACACCGGGAGGTACGAACGTTTCATCCTTTATCAACAGGGAAAGAAGGTTCGGTCCATGTATGGGTTCTCCGACGGGAAAGCGGTGTATCTCAACGCCAAGGTGTATGGACAAGCCAATTACTTTGTCAGGATACTCGTGCTCGGGCCGATCAGCTACCTGGAAGACGTTAGGGCTAAGCAAAGCGCGTATTATAATGGGGCTTCTTCTATGGCAGCTGCTGGCGGACTGGTGGGAGGCGCGATCATCGGTGGCCTGGCAGGCGCCCTGGCTGCCGACTATGGCATGAGCAATCCGGGCTGGGTAATCTACCTGCCCGATACGGACGGCGCAGCCTATGCCCTCGACAAGACGACGATGGAGTCCATCATGACCGAAGCGGACCCCGAGTTGCTCAAACGATTCGAGGCGGAAGAGAAAAAATCAAAGAATTCTCATGAGGTGTTGCTGAAATACCTCCTCGAGTTCAATCAGCGCGCGCTGGCGAAAAAGTAGAAGCTACAAGCTAGAATCTAGAAGTAACCAGGAAGTGGGGAATTGGAACTCGTAACCCGAATCTTGGATTCTGTACCGCACTCGACGGGAGAAAGTCAATAACTATACATTCGAAGCAACGTTCAACTACATCATGACACCGCTTCGATTCGTGTGGGGGTTTATTGCGCTTGCCCTTGCTTCATCGTCCCAGGCGCAGACTTCCACGGTATCGCTGGTGGCGGAGACGAACCACTCCACGGTGCAATTCAGCGTTCCCATCTCCAAGGGAATCACGCGCATCACCGGGAAATTCAATAGCTACACCATTGCACTGACCATCCCCGACGGCGACCTCACCCGGGCAAGCATCAAGGCAGTGATCCAGGCGGCGAGCATCAACACCGGCGACGCGGGACGCGACGAGGACCTGAAGACGGAAGATTTCTTTGACGCCGCCAAATACCCCGAGATCGTCTTCACCAGCGAACGCATCGAGAAGACCACTGACGGCTATGTGGCCACGGGCCCGCTTCAACTCCACGGCGTGACCAAAACCATTCAGCTGCCCTTCACCCTCACCGAGCGCCGCGACGAAACAACAATCGGCTTCCGGTGCCGCACCTCCCTGCGCCGCAGCGACTACGGGGTTGGAACGACCTTCAAACATACGACGGACGACAATTTCATCGCCGACGACATCGGGATTGAGATAGACTTCTGGACAAAGCGGGCGAAACGAAACTAGAAGCTAGGAGCTAGGAGAATACAGAATTCAGAACTCGGAACCCAGAATTCGGAACTTTGAACTCGGAACTCAGAACTCGGAACTCAGAACTTTATTCCGTCTGGATTTTTTCATAATTTAGTCCAGTGGCTTCCATGAGTCGGGTTTTTGCTTTACTGATCATCACTACG